>JAAYUZ010000094.1 GCA_012517385.1 Treponema sp.
ACCTCTTCTGGGGTTTTTGCAGCCAAAATTTCTGCCCGTTTCTCTGAACTCTTAAACAGGAGGCTGACCTCAGCCAGAAATTGAAGATGAGGACCGGTTTTATCAATTGGTGAGAGGGTCATAATAAAAATACGACAGGGTTCATGATCTAAAGAATCAAAATCTACCGGATTATCGGAAATACCGATACAGGCTACCAGTTCATGAACAGTGGGAGACTTCCCGTGGGGAATGGCAATTCCATGTTTCATACCGGTGGACATTTTTCGTTCCCGATCCATGACTGCTGCTAAGGCGGCTTCTCTGTCCTTTATTTTTCCGCTCTGGACCAGAACATCCAGGAGTTCGTTGATAATTTCTTCTTTTGTGGTCCCCTTAAGATGGAGACAAACTGTGTCACGGCTAAGTACGCTCTTGAGGTTCATGGCTATAAGTTTAGAGCCCAATCACGTAAAAGTCAAGGACTACTTACATCCATATGCAAACTTTGCTATTTGTTGTATAGTAATGCAATGCGACCTGTTGAACATTTTTTATCCGAATTGAACAAACGGTTTCAGAATAAGAAAGTTCTGGAAGAAGGTCTCGAAACAGACCGCCTTTTTGTGGCTTTTTCTAACCTGGTAACGCCTGTACTTGGGCTTCAGGGAGCTGAGGAGTTATTTAAGTACTGGAAAGATAATTATACAAAGGGGTCCGTTCCAGATTATGTACGTCTCGGTTTTATTGCTGCATTTATTGTACATGAGTTTGATGATACTACCATGAATCTTTCAGCAGATGACTTTGAAGAGATTCGGGAGACTCTCAGCAGCGTGGCAGAAGATGTTCATATAGATACGCTCACTACATTGATGTCTGAACTGGTATCCCGTGGTTATCTGGATTAAGGGGTAAGGTTTTGGCAAAAACCTCAGGGCATAAAAAAATTAATAAAACCACTTGCATTTTAAAAAAATTGTAGTAAATTTAAATCAGCTGGTATGTAATAACCAGCTCAGAGATTGGCTCTGTGCTGCTGAATGGCAGATACAGATGTCTTATTCTGTGGCTTGTCCGCCACAAAGGTGTGGGAGGGCCCTGTATGGAAACTCCGCCTAAAAGGAAATGACCGGAAGGTGCTTGGTAGTATCTTCCGGTCGAGCAGAGACAGCTTTTTCTAATATGTGCCGTGTAAGTATCTGCGGATATCTTACTGACGACTAAATGGAACGCTGATATGCGTGACGTCCATCCCTGATCCTGCCAATAATAGAGCAGGCAACTGGGCAGGACACCGACAAGCCGGTTTTAGACCGGCTTTTTTTGTGCACCCAGCAGTGCACATAAAAAAGGGGACTATCCAAAAGATAGGCCCCTTTTGTTTTTCTTGGTATTATTAATTACCAGTAATTACCAGCGGTTATATCCACCGTTATCCCGTTCGCGGCGGGGTTTGTCCATTGCTTCGTTTACGCGGAGCTGTCGCCCCTCGAACTCACGACCGTTGGTTCCTGCAATAGCAGCACTTGCTTCTTCGTCTGTGCTCATTTCGACAAAGCCGAAGCCCTTGGAGTTACCTGTTTCACGATCAAAAATGATCTTTGCAGAGGCAACGCTTCCAAAATTGGAGAACAGATTGCGGAGACTGTCTTCGGAAGTGTTGTACGAGAGATTGCCGACGTAAAGTTTCTTGGCCATCGAGAAAATTCCTTCTCCCGGAAATGCGTCCGGGTGCGCTGTTATACGGCTCCATGATTACCATGGACCTCTCCAGCCCTCTCTACGAAAGGGACGAGGATACAAAAGTATATTCGGGAATTAACAGCACAGTGCAACACAGAAGGGGTAATTGAAACAGGTGACAAACATTCTTGTAATCCCGCAGTCCGGTAAAGGACGTGCACATTCGTACTATTTTCAAAAAGATTCCCTATTACAGTTAAAACACTAGCCTATCTTTTTATAGACGTCAAGCTCTTTTTTTAATTCCTGAAAAGTTGTAATGGAGGTGATATTTCTGCTTTAACCCTCTACCATCTGTTGAATAGCAGCTTTAATATCTGCAACCCGGGTGTAAATCTCCTGTTCTGCCTTGCCCAATTCATCCAGGCGGGGGCGCTGTTCCTGGGATGGCCCGATGAATCGGGTAAAGGACAGGGCTCTTCCGGCCTTTATTCTGGAAGCTAAACGGCGGATGGGCCGCACTTCTCCGGCGAGGGACAGTTCCCCTGCGAAAAAAGTCTTGGCAGGTAAGGGGAGCCCTGTCCGGGCTGAATACAGCGCCCCCGCGAGGGCTAAGTCCAAACCTACCTCGGTAATGCGGATTCCTCCAGCCACATTCACATAGATATCATGGTCGGAAAGGCGGAGTTTTGTATGCTTTTCCAGGGTTGCCGCAATTCGGGAAATCCTGCTGGTGTCGATCGTGTCGGAGAAAACCCGGCTCATGGCTCCCTTGGATGGTATGACCAGGGCTTGGATTTCTACAAGGAGTGTTCGGCTTCCTTCGAGTACTGCTGCGGTTGCAATACCGGGGGGAATTTCACCATCCCGGCGGACGAGAAAGAGGCTTGATGGGTCCTCTACCGGGATGAGGCCCCGTTCCTGCATGGAAAAAAGGCCGATTTCGTCGATGGAACCAAAGCGGTTTTTGCTGGACCGTAAAAATCGGGTATCCCCTTCGTTTTGTTCAAAGTACAGGACCGTGTCTACCATGTGTTCCAGCGTTTTAGGGCCGGAAATTTGGCCATCCTTGGTGACATGGGCCACGAGAAAGAGAACCCCATCATGCTCTTTTACCCAATGGATGAGTTCATAGGAACAGTATTTCATCTGGTTGATGGTTCCCGGTACCATGCCAATATCAGGCGCATAGAGGGTCTGTACCGAGTCCACGATAACAATGATGGGTTTTACCGCTTCCAGGATTCGTTCTATGTCCTGGAGCAGGCCTGAACAGTATACTTCTATCCGGTCCCCATTGATGCCGAGCCGGTCGGACCGCATACGGATTTGGCCCGCCGATTCTTCGCCGGAAATGTAGAGGATGCGGCCCTTGGTTTCTGCTGATGCGGCGGCTTGCAGGAGAAGGGTTGATTTACCGATGCCCGGTTCTCCGCCAACGAGAATGGCGGACCGTTTCATCATGCCGCCGCCGAGGACCCGGTCTAATTCGCCGATGCCGCTCGAGATTCGGCTTCCCTCCTGGGGGTCAACCGCGGAGAGGGGGATGGATGCGAGATTAAGGTTTGGAGCCTTGTTTCCGGCCTGTATGTGGCTGTTGGTACTGGTTTCTATAAGGGTGTTCCATTCGCCGCATTCGGGGCAGCGGCCCAGCCATTTTGGTTCTTCGTGTCCGCAGGATGAACAGCGGAACACTGTCTGCTTTGCCTTTTTCATTTATCAAACCTTTCTATTGACCCAAAGGATAGGGGCCTGTATGCTCATCAATATGGATGAAAAAGAATACCGCCTTGCGGCAATAATGTATACCGATATTGCTGGTTTTTCCAGGATGATGGAAGCCAATGAGAAGCGGACCCTGGAGCTGCTGGCTAAGCATAACAGTATTATCGAAACTGCGGTTCAGCAATTCCGGGGCACGGTGATTAAGACCATCGGCGATGCCTATATGGTGGATTTCAGAAACTCCGTGGATGCGTTGAACTGTGCCCTTAAAGTCCAGTATGAACTGTATGAATATAACAAGGAAAACCGGGATTTGCCCCTTTTGGTTCGTATCGGGCTCCATATCGGGGATATTTATTTTTATGAAAATGATGCCCTGGGAGAGGGCATAAATATTGCGGCCCGGCTGCAGTCTGTCGCCCATCCGGGTTGTATCTGTATGTCCCAGCATCTGTATAACCTGGTCCTTAATAAGGTTGATTTTGCTGCGGAAAAACTGGGCAAGGTGAGCTTAAAGAATATAACCAAGGAAATTATTGCCTATGAAATTGTGACTCCCAATGTGGAATTTGATCCTAACCGGGATGCACGGCCGGTGCTTAATCCTGAAAAGATTGAAAAGGGTGTAATCAGGGAACCTGGAGATCGGATTGCTCCGTCCCCGGCAGACCATGATGAGGGCCGAACTGGGCAAGCTGCTTCTTACGCACAGAGCACTGATAAGCGGGGAGCCTTGAAAAGGGCCATCCTTATGGAAATACAGAATTCGAAGCGCCGCTTAACGATAGATGAGGTTCGCCGGCGTTTTGTGGCGGAGATGCCCCTGGCGGAGGATGTGATTCAGGAATTGGCCGCAAAGGGCATTTTAATACAATCGGAGCCCCTGTTTGCTGAGGGGTTTTTAAATGAATCAAAGTTGAGTAGTACCCTTTCGGAGGTAGCCCGGGAGGTTAGTTCAGCTTTTAAAGAAGCGGTAGAGATTGCCCGGGAAGAATACCGGTCTGAACAGTCTCGGCAGCGATCTGCGATGGTCCGGAATGAACGCCGCCACCGGAGGGATGGCCGGCGCACCCGGGAAAGTGGCGAAGCTGAAGCAGCGCCGGTTCATCAATCTGAGGAGCATTATGAACCTTATGAGGTGTACGCTGAAAAAGTACAGCGGGAAGCCCGTCATGCAACTGGTGGTTTTTTTGGTCATCTCGTTCCCTTTGTTATGGTGAATGGCTTCCTCATGGTTTTGAATGCCACCGTGAGTCCCGGTTTCCCCTGGGCGTTGTTTCCCTTTGGCGGCTGGGGTATTGGTCTTCTGGAACATTTTGCCGGAGGACTGCGGGCTAAGGATAAGTATCGGGAATTAAACAAGCTGCCTCCCCTCAACAATGAACAGCTGGATATCTTTAAAAAATTGCAGAAAAAAAAGGATGAGCTCTGGCACAGCGGGACCGGGCTTATACCTACCAGTTTATTCCTGCTTATGATCAACCTCATCACGAGCAGGGGTTTTCTCTGGAGTCTCATCCCTATTTTCTTTATGAGTATGAGCTTCCTGGGTAATCTGGTAAAAATCCCCGGTGAAATTGCGGCCCTGAAACAGGATCTGCAGGATGCCCTTAAAAAGGGTGGGATGAGAAGTCTTAAAACAAAGAAGGAATCAGCTGGTTCAAGCGGACCCTATGCGGAATTAGTGAACGAGGCTGCGGCGGTTCGAGAGGCAATCCTCGAAATGGTCCAGGTTCCACAGGAGAAGAATAAGCAGAAAGTCGGGCAGAAAATGGAACAGAAAACGGGTGTGCCAGAGGCTGATGAACTCGTTCCTGTTCTGGATGCCTATGTGGAACAGGTTCGGCTTTTAGCGGACCGAACCGCAGAGGTGGACCGGATTATCGAATTAATACCCCGGGCTGCGCTGCAGCGGGACAAGGAAGTGCTTGAACAGAAACTGAAGGACCAGAATAAGCCGGAGCTTCGGAAGGAATACGAGAAGGCTTTGGCTGAGCTTGAGCAGCAGGAAGCCTCTTTTAAAGAGCTGGGTGAACAGCGGGACCTCCTGGAACTGAAACTGCGGTCTTCTGTGAATAATTTAAAGCAGATGCAGATTGATATTGGCAGGATCATCAGCTTGACCGGTTCCGGCGAAAGCGGTGCTGAACGGTCCCTGCACTACAAGACGGAAGAGCTGAACCGGTACCTGGAGGACCTCCGAAGCGGGTATGAGGAAGTGGAACGGCTTGAAAATCGGGCAATCGAGATGCCTCTGGAGGAGCAATGAACCCAATGTGGTGTTTATAGGTACATTAAAACTGGAAATCTGTATTATTTATGTAATATAATTGTTATTGTAATAGCATATGTGAGAAGTAACACCCTCCTCGTGTTATCCTCGGTTATATTGGAGTTTGTATGCCAAAACAGGCGATCCTTTGTGTGGATGATGAAGCAATTATTGTGATTGCAATGAAACAGGAACTCAAAAGCCATTTTGGCAATGCCTATTACCTGGAAACTGCCCTCTCTGCCCAGGAAGCCTTTACAAAGATTGATGAAATGATAGAAAACGGTATTCAACTGGTAGTTATTATTTCTGACTGGCTTATGCCGGGAATGAAGGGTGATGAGTTCCTCGCTTTAATACATCAAAAATATCCCCAGGTTGTCTCCATTCTCGTGACTGGTCAGGCCGATGCGGAAGCGATTGAGCGGGCCATGACCGATGCCCAGATTAAGGCCTGCCTTAAAAAACCCTGGCGGTCCCGGGAGCTTATCTCCGTCATTGAACGATCCCTTGCAAACCCCTTAGCTCCCACCTGTGAAAATTGATATGCCTTTGAGGTTTATGCAAAAGTCTGTTGCTTTTTATAAATCTATGAGCGATTTGGTATAGTCACGAGTACTGCGGACCGGAGGAAGTGCCAGGCCGTGGGGGCATCTTCTGGAGTCAGTATCTCTGAAAGCTGTCCATATATTTTTTCCGGTTCTTCGCCCCTTCCTGAATGCAGCCGTTGGATAAGCATTTCAATTTGTTGTGCGATTCTTTCTGGAGTACTTCCGTTACCTGTGATGATAAAAAATTCATTTTCCGATTTTCTTTGATCAGATTGATGAACGGAGCTCTTCTTTGGGTGCACTTTTCCGCCTTGTCCCCGCTCGGGCCTGCTGATTTTTATGGTCCAGTCGATGAAATTCCAACGCCAGGTAAGGTTCCATTGTGCGCCCCTATGTTGTATCCAGGGGCGTGTGCCGAGAAAGATGGCTCTGGTGCTTTGTTGGAGAGTTTTCCCCTGACTCTCAGCCTGGTTTTGAGTTCCCCCTGGTGGTACCATGGTCTTTTCTTTATCTGATACATAGGAATCCAGTAAGAGCTGCACCCGGTTCCGGGTAATAGTTGGATCGGGCATGGTAAAGGGAAAGGCTTCCTGTACCGGCCGGTCCGTATCACCTGCCATCCATTCGGCGAGGAGCCGGTCCAGAGGTTCTGTGTATCGGTCATACCGGTTTTCACCGGCAAAGCGGAGGTCGTTATCGGCAAAAAAATCCTCCGGCTCCAGAGCCGGTTCATCGATAACCTGCAGGTCCCGATGCCGGCCCTGGGCCAGTTCCCGGTAAATTCGGGAATGACGGGTCAGGACAAACTTGTGCCAGAAGGCAGAATCGATAAGCCCCGCGGCAAAGAGCTGGCGGAGGGTTTCTGCGGCATCGATGATTTCCTGGTCATCCTGATCCCAATATCCGTAGATGAGGTAGGCATGGGTAAGGATCCCCGCTTCTTTAAAGGCCGCGCAGGCATATACCACGTCTTTTAGTCCAATGCCTTTCCCAAGACGCTTAAAGCCTGCTTCGGAGGCAACTTCTATGCCGCCTGAGACTCCGAGGAGTCCCCCAGCTGCCAGGAGGGCTGCCACATCGGGGGTAAAGGCCTTTTCGAAGCGAATGTTGCCCCAGAAGGTGAGGGTGAGACCCGCTGCCCGGTTCAGGAGAGCAAGCTCTATCAGAGATGAAACCGGGGCCGCTTCGTCTACCAGGTGGACGCCCCTGATGCGGGTCTCCCGGGACTGCCACAGGAGATGCTTAAAGAGGGCTTCGACAGGAATGCTCTGAAAACCCCGGATATAGTCGAGCTGCACATCGCAGAAGGCGCAGGCATGCCAGTAGCAACCATGGGCTAGATATGCCTTAAGCCAGCGGCCTTCGGTCCAGAGCCGGTGCATGGGGTTGGTGTCGTCCACCGGGATGATGTAGCGGTCAAAGGGAACTCCGCGGTAATCGGGGAAAACCGATCCGGTGGCATCCCGGTCCAGGTTAGCGTAGGCTTCGAGGCTTCCTTCGGCGGAGCCCCTGATGACGCCTGAGGGACTGCGATAGATACAGTGATGCAGCTCCGGGGCTTCGGAATTGCCTGGCGAAGCCTGGCTTCTCAGGTAGTCGAGGACCGATTGCAGGGCCCCGTAACCCCGGTCGTAGGCGAGAAAATCGATATAATCAAAGAAGCCTCGGGCTTTGATATGCCGGAGTTCGGTGGTAACGTAGCCGCCCCCGGCGATGATAGGGACCTGCTGACCATAATAGGCCTTTGCCGAACGGGCGGCGCAGAGGGCCCCTGCAAGGCAGCCGGGAAAGGGGATGGTAAGGCCTATGAGTTCAGGTGCGTCAGGGTGCTGGTCCCAGGTGTCTTTAAGGAGGGGCTCATAGAAGGTGTTCAGGATATAGCCATCCAGGGCGGAGGCGGCCAGGGAGAAGCTGCGGATGCTGGCGGCCAGGGAGTCGGCGTATTTAACGAGGGAAAAGGTGGGGTCCAGGACTACGGTGATAAGGTCCGCCAGGTCCGCCAGCATGGTGCTGGCGAGGATAGGTGCCTGGTCGGGAAGTATGGCAAAATCATGGGCCGTAAGAAGCGCCTCCGCCCGTGGCCCCGTGGGGAGGGTGTTGTTGCAGAGGGCGAGGATGTGGGCATACTCCCGGTCTTTACCCTGCAGAAAGGCAACTAACCGCTCGATGTGGGCAAGCCAGAGGTCCTGTTCTGAAAGGTACCGGCGGGCAATAGCTTCCAGCTCTGGGGCAAGGGCCGGTCCCTTGCTGAGCCGTGCTTCTGCGTCTGCAAAGATCCGTCTCAGCCCCGATGGTGAAAAAATACGGTGGAAAAGGCCGATTGAATGGTCATCAACCTGAACTGTGTTTCCCCGCGCTTCTAAAAAACTGCGAAGATAATACAAGGAAGGGTAGGGTGCATTCAATTGAACGAAGGGGGGCTGAATAAGCAGGATCATTTGAGTCCCTTTTTAAGCATAAAGGATGGGCAGTGATGGCCGGTGGCCTGGAATACTTCGATTGAGGGCAGGTGTCTGGTTTTTATGCCAAAGACGGTGCACATCCTGGGGAAGGCCGGGTCCCAGGATATGCGAAAATATACACATTTCAGGCAATCCGGGGCTCTATTCCCCTGGGATGTATTGCCACCAATCGAGCCTGTCATGGTCCTCCCCTTAAACCTGTTTGACAGTTTACTCGCCTTTGCGGTATGCTTCAATATAATGAAAGAGTTCAAGGGAATTTCCGCCTCATCGGGCGTGGCAATCGGCAAGGCCTTCCTCTATGTGGATGATGTGTTTTCACAGATTCCCCGGTATTCTATTACCAAAGATGAGGTTGAGCTTGAATGGGCCCGTTTCCTCGATGCGGTCCTTGCCGCCGAAGGGGAAGTCCTGGAACTGCTGGAGCGGGCTAATCGTGAAATGGGTGAGGAACAGGCAAAGATATTTGAGTCCCATTTGATGATGCTCCGCGATGAAGACCTGAAGGATCAAATTCAGACAAAACTGAATAAGAGCAACCAGAATATTGAATGGGTGCTCTGGGATATTTCCCGTGAACTGACCCAGAAACTTTCCAATGCTTCCGATCCAAACTTGCAGGAGCGGGTAGCGGATATTTTTGATGTATCCCGGCGAATTCTGCACAAACTGCTTTTTATAAAGAAGGTGTCCCTGGCGGATCTACGAGAAGAGGTCATCCTGGTGACCCACAACCTCCTGCCCTCCGATGCCCTGGTGATGAATAAACGGTTTGTTAAGGGTATCGCCATGGATATGGGGGGGCCGACCAGTCATACGGCTATTCTGGCCCGGGCCTTTGAGATCCCCGCAGTGCTCGGCCTTTCTATGGCGACGGTGGAAATTAAGGATGGGGACCTTGTTATTGTTGATGGCAATGCGGGCCATATCATTTGCAACCCCAGTGCTGAGGTTCTTGAGCGGTACCAGCGGATGGCGGTACAGCTTAAGAAAATGGCGGAGGACCTGAAAACCCTTCGTGACTTGCCGGCAGAAACAACCGATGGATACCGGGTTTCCTTAAAGGCAAATATCGAGATACCGGAGGAAGCTCCCCTGGCTTTACAGAACGGCGCGGAAGGGATTGGCCTGTACCGTTCTGAATTCCTCTTTTTAGCCCCTGGGCAGTCTGCTGATGAGGAGCGCCAATACCGGGCTTACAAGCAGGTTCTGGAAGCCCTGGAGGGTCGGCCCGTTACGATCCGGACCCTGGATGTGGGGGGGGATAAGATAATCCCTGATCTGCAGGCGGCGGAGGAAAAAAATCCACTCCTGGGCTGGCGGGCGATCCGGTTCTGCCTGGCCCATCAGGAGTTTTTTAAGACCCAGCTCAGGGCGCTGCTTCGCAGCAGTGTTCATGGAAACTTAAAAATCATGTTCCCCATGATTTCGGGAATTGAAGAGTTGGAGGCAGCCCTTTCGTTGTTACAGGAGGCAAAGGCCGAGCTTGCTGTCAGGAGCCAGCCCTTTGCTGAGAATTTAGAAGTAGGGGTCATGATCGAGATTCCCTCTGCGGCTATGACCGCCGATATCCTTGCAAAAAAGGCGGCTTTCTTTTCCATCGGTACCAATGACCTGGTCCAGTACAGCCTTGCGGTGGACCGGGGCAACGAACGGATTGCCTATCTGGCCCAGCCCTTTCATCCGGCGGTGCTGCGCTTTATCAAACGCACGATAGACGAAGCCCATAAGGGGGGCATTAGGGCTGCCATGTGCGGAGAGCTTGCGGGAAATCCCCATGCGACGGCCCTGCTGTTGGGTCTTGGCCTTGATGAGTTCAGTATGTCCTCCGCATCGATTCCTCTGGTTAAAAAAATTATTCGATCCGTATCCCGTGCTGACTGCCAGCAGCTCGCTGATGCGGCCCTGGCATGTACCTCCTATCTGGAGGTGGAAGACCTGGTCACCAAATGGATGCACCAGCGTATTTCTAAATAATAGAGGCTCTTTCAAAACTCAGGGAGTTTTGAAAGAGCAACCTTGAATGTACATGCAGTATTTTTGCTATTCTATATAATATAATTATTTATTTTTATATTGCAAAAATACTGCAAGAGGTTTTTGCAAAAGTAACAGACTTTTGCAAAAACCTCAATAATTAGATAAAGGACCCTCTGTAACAAAAGGTTTGCAGAGGGAACACAAATATGGAGTACCCAATTTATGGAATTTAGTCCCGATCTGAGATATCGAAATTTGCCGGTGGTAGCCCTGGTGGGCCGCCCTAACGTGGGCAAATCGACCCTTTTTAACCGGCTGCTGCGGCAGCGCCGGGCCATTACCGATCCTACCCCGGGGGTTACCCGGGACCCTATTGAAGCAACTGCTTTTATTGCGGGGCATCCCATCACCCTGATAGATACGGGGGGCTTTAAGCTCGAACGGGAGGTTCTGGAAGATCTGGTGGTAGAAAAAACCCTGGATACGCTGAACCGGGCGGACCTGATCGTGCTCGTGATGGAAGCGGGGGATCCTACCAGTGAGGATGAGGAGTTCATCGAACGGTTACGGCCCTACTGGGACAAGGTTATGGTGGCGGTGAATAAGACCGAAGGGGGCCGGCGGGAAAGCTATGCCTGGAACCTGCTTTCCTATGGTTTTGAGGATATCCACATGATTTCCGCTGAACATGGGGATAATATCCTTGAGCTGGAAGAGGCAATTGTAAAACGGCTCGATTTTTCCAGGGTTGAGCTGGATGAAGCGGGCCCCGAACGGCTCATCCGTCTTGCCCTTATTGGAAAACCTAATACGGGAAAATCGACCCTGTCCAATCGGCTTACGGCTTCTGATGCCTCCATAGTAAGCGACATCCCCGGTACTACCCGGGATGTGGTAACGGGCCAGTTTGAGTTTAACAACCATCATTTTATTGTGTTGGATACGGCGGGGATCCGCCGGAAAAATAAGGTTACTGAAAATATTGAGTACTACTCGGTAAACCGGGCTATCAAGTCCCTTGATGAGGCTGACATTGTGTTCCTCATGATCGATGCCCAGGAGGGGCTTACCGAACAGGACAAAAAGATTGCTGCCCTGGCCCATGAGCGGGGCCGGGGAATCATCTTTGTATTAAATAAATGGGACACCATGCCCCAGATAAAAAATACCTTTGAGGCAACGGTGGATCGGATCCACTTTCTCTTTGGTCAGATGGAATATGCACCGATTATTCCCATCAGCGCAAAGGATGGGACCGGTGTGGATAAATTGCTGGAGACGGCCCTCCGTATGTATGGCCAGCTGAACAAACAGGTGGAAACCGGTCCCTTGAACCAGGCCCTGGAACGCTGGCTCGAGGAATATCCGCCCCCAATCGGACCCCGGACCCGCTTTAAGGTAAAGTATGCGGTCCAGGCTTCTGTTAACCCGGTGAAATTCATCTTTTTTGTGTCCCGGATCCAGGCAGTGAGTGAGGCCTATGTGGCCTATCTGCGGAACAAGATCCGTAAGGATCTGGGCTATTCCATGATTCCCCTGCAGCTGGAACTGCGTTCTTCCCGGAAGGACCCGGCTACGGCCCGAAAAGAACGGGAAGCAAAGCGGACCGAACAGAATAAAGCCCAGAGGAAATCCTGATATTATGGGAACCTACCAGATTGGGGATGTGGAGCGCCTCCTGCAGGTAAAGGCCCATGTTCTGCGATACTGGGAAAAGGAGATTCCCCTGCTTCAGGTCCGCAAGGATCTGGGCGGGAGGCGGGTGTATACGTCCCGGGATATCCGAATTTTACTCAGGCTTAAACACCTTATATATGAGCGGCATTTTACCCTGGAAGGTGCCCGGGATGAACTCCTCCGGGAGCTTACAGGCCCGGGACAGGACCTCAGGGCTGAATTGGATGCATTAAGGTCGCAGCTTCTTGAGCTCTATAGCATCCTCTCACAAAACACCGAAAGGATCACCGATGATGAATCTCTTCCCACCCTTGAATGATCAGGCCCGGCAGGACCTGGATGGCCTGATCCCCCTTATCGACAGGCTGTTCCCAATACCCGGCCGGTTTCGTCAGCAGCTTCCCCGGGATGTGGCGGAGCTTTCCCGGCAGCTCACGAGTGAGCGGCCCCGGCGGGATGCGGGCTACCTGGGGCAGAAGCCCCTCATTTCTGCATACCTCCGCTATTTCCTCCCGTGGAATGTATTCCGTCTGAGCCGTCTGCTCCCTGCCCTGGATCTGCACTTTACCGAAGGGGATGCCATCACCGACCTGGGTTCGGGGCCGCTCACGCTGCCCATAGCTCTCTGGGTGTCCCGGCCGGACCTGCGGGATTTGGGCCTGGAATTTCGTTGTCTGGACAGGACCGGAGCCATCATGGATGCAGGAAAAAGCATACTGCAGGCCCTGCCTTCCAAATGGAAGGTCCGAACAATCCGGGGGAGTATCGGGGAACGGATTGAGGGAAAACCGGCAAAGCTTGTAACAGCCATCAACGTTTTTAATGAACTATTCTGGGAGGAGCATAACGGGCCGCGGCTTGTGGCAGAACGGTATGCACCTGTGTTGTCTGCCTTGGCTGCAGAGGATGGTTCCCTGCTTATCGTAGAACCGGGTATTCCCCGGTCCGGTGAGTTTATAAGTTTGATGCGGTCCCAGTTGCTTCTCCTGGGAAGGCCTCCCAAGGCTCCCTGTACTCATGCAGGGACCTGTCCCCTGCCCGGGGGAAGGCGGGGTGCAAAGTGGTGCCACTTTGCCTTTGAGACCGATGAAGCTCCTGAGGTGCTCCACCGGCTTTCCGAGGCTGCGGGACTGCCAAAAGAACGGGCTACGATGAGCTTTCTGCTCGCAGGCCAGAAAAGTTTGGGCCGCCAGGGGCTTGGAACGGGTCCTGATTCCGAGTCTGGCAAGGGAATGCTTTTTCTGCGGGTCCTTTCGGACCCCTTCCCGGTCGGAGTCCCGGAAGGGTCTGGTCAGGCGGCCCTGCGGGATTCAGAAACTAGTAAAGCGGCCCCGAGGCATGGTACAGGGCTTGGGGCAATGCAGGAAGCAAAACAGGGGCCGCAGCGGGGTATGCGGGGCCCGCGGGGTATGACACCGGGGGGCCGCCGGGATGAGAAACTTCGCAGTGGTCCGCCAGTACTGGGCCGCTATGCCTGTTCTGAAAGGGGGCTCATCCTGCTCCGGGGCCCGGCGGAAAGGGTGCAAAACCTTGAGTCGGGAAGTTTCCTGGAGCTATTTCTTTCTTCTGGAAGCCGTGGGGATACGCAGAAAGGGGTTCTTTCCCGCGAGATGGACCCCAAATCAGGGGCTCCGGTCATCAACCTGTAATAATAAACTGCCTGGCAGGGCCCGGTTTTCATCAATCTAACATTATGGTGCCGGTAACCTTCTCCATCTGGTTTACCAGGGCCCGGAAATCCCGGGGAAGGGGGGCGATGAAGCGCTGTGCTTCTCCTTCCGGGGTGGGAATAACCAGTGAGTAGGCGTGAAGACCCAGCCGTGAGAGGAGGGGTTTTTCTTCCAGGTTGTCCCCCCGCCAGCCCCGTTTAAAGGCTGAAAGATAGACCGGCTTCATGGTGCCATAGAGGGGATCACAGACCACGGGATGCCCCAGACTTGCCAGGTGGACCCGGATCTGGTGGGTTCTGCCGGTTTCTATCTGGGCTTCTATAAGCGAATAGGCCCCTACTTCTGCAAGCAGTTTAAAGTTGGTCCGGGCATGTTTCCCCTTTGCCTTGTCTATTATGGTCCGGTGTTCCCGGTCCCCATCAGCCCGGAGGGGCAGGTCACAGACCGTCTCTGTCCAGGCGGGCCTCCCGTGGATTACCGCGAGGTAGGTTTTTTCCAGGGCTCTGGACTCAAAAAGGGATGAGAGGTACCGGTGGGCTTCCCTGGTTTTAGCAAAGACCACGAGTCCCGATGTATCCCGGTCGATCCGGTGTACCACGAAGACCCGGTGGGGAAAGGGAATAGCGGGTTCCCGGGGTGGAATCGAGGAAGCCGCATCGGCTGCTTCCTTCGCGTAATAGCTGTTTAATAGATCATCGAGCCGTTCTTTAGAGTCATCCCAGCGGTCTGCGATTACGGCGATGCCGCTGGCCTTGTTGACCACCAGAAACTGGTCATTCTCGTAGATAATGGTAAAAGGTTCGGTATGTTTCATCAATATAAGTGTAAACTTTTTTCATGCCCCGGGACAAGGTAGCAGCCCCTGTGGTACTGCCGCTACCTGCAGCCCTGGCCTTACTGGGGCAATGTCTAGTCCCAGTTCGATTCCAGGAAGAACACAATAAGCAGGGTGAGCAGCCTCTGGGTTTCTCCCTGGTCAGCGTTATATTTGGTGTGTTCTCCAAGATACTTCTGGACCTCCTCCAGAAACCAGACAAAGGACCCAAAATGGATATCGATACGGAAGGCAAGCTCCTGAAACTGCCGGGATTCTACGGCTTCTCCGAGGATTTCTGCTAAAAGGTCCTGGGCAAACAGGGTGATTTTCCTCAGGGCTTCCAGATTCTGCTCAGAATCTAAGAGTTCCCGGACCTCCCGGATCGTGTCGATACGGGTCTGAATTTTTGTTTTTGATAGTTTAGAAATTGGTGTTTTATGCAGCTTAAAGTTGGTGGAACGAATTTTCCATTCAAGTTGATGAAAGAGCCGGGAAATGCGGTCCGCACTGGCCCCTTCTGAACCCGATACAAAGGGATAGAATTCCCCCGGCGGGCCAAAGAGGTTCCCAATGGCTATGGCGTACTGCCGGCGGATGCTGGAGTTTTTGCCTGCGATAAGCCGGGGCAGGAGTTCACTGGTGGCTTCGAAGAGGCCGAGCCGGCTGGCTGCATCGGCCGAGGCTGCCCGGAGGTGGTCCGTTGGGGCTCGCCGGTAATATTCTGTTACTGCAAGCGCCGCTTCATCCCCTCCAATATCTCCCAGGGCCTGGATACAGGCTTCCTGCAGGGATTCAGAGGTGGTATTGGTCAGGCATTCGATAAGGGGGCCGACGGCCCGTCTGTCCCGGATTTTTCCCAGGGCCCTGGCGACGGCTATCTGAAAATGGGTCTTGCTGTCATCCAGCCGTCTGATTAAGGGTTCTACCGCATAGGCCGAACCGATGCGGCCCAGGGCTCGGGCTGCCTCCTCCCGAATTTCGAGGTAGGGGTCATCGAGCCGGGCGATGATCTCATCCAGGGCCAGGTCCCCGGTTTCCGCTTCTATGGAACGCAGAGCCTGTTCGGTTCTGCCCGGATCACAGGCCGTATCGAGGTCATCGAGGCATGCATAGGTTTTAAGGATGCCCGGGTTTGCAACCCGTCCTATAACAAAACCAAGCTCCCGTTCCCTGCCTTCCCGGACCCGGGAAATAATCCAGGCAGAAATAATGACCATGAACATACTTCCCAGCTGGACCACATGGAAGCCCGAAAAGGAAAGATGCAGCAGGGTTAAACGGAATTCTGAAAGGGCGTCCAGCAGGGCTCCGCCAAGGAGGGAGCCCCCGGAGGATACCAGCCCCACGAGGGTCATGTACCAGGCCACATAGGCGATACGGTTCTTGCTGGGTGCCAGGGAAAGCATCATCTGGTTAACCCCTTCCCAGAATGCGGGGGCCAGGAGCCCTCCAGCAATTGATATGAGGGGAAGCAGATACACATAAGTCCTGTGGGTTAGAAAAAAGTAGCCGGTCCAGCTGAGGACAAAGAAACAGCCCAGGACTACCACGGGCTTGCGACCCCATTTATCCATGATGGTGCCCCAGAAAGGGGCGGTCACAACCCAGGTAAGCTGGGAGATAACAAACATGATGCCGAGCCAGGTGTTGGGTGCGGCTACGCCCTTGGGGTCCACAATAAAGGGGGATTGAAAGGGCCCAATCAGGTTGATGGAAAAGATAGCGATGCCGACCGCAATCGAAAATTGGATAAAGTTTTTGCTTTTAAGGGGTTCAAGGGCATCAATAGGATTAAAGATTTCGGTATCCGCAGGCTCCGGTTCGGGGATAAAGAGATTAAGAATAATATCAATAATACCTGAAAGGGCGCCAATACTGAAAATTGCACCATAAATCCAGAAGGTGTAGGGCCCCTTAATGAGGTCCAGGACCATGCTGGCTAAAAAGAACCAGATTACATTAATTACATTGATGATGGATGAGCGCTTGAGGAAAAAGGCGCCCCGGATGTTTTCCGGGAAGAGGTCCGCGACCCAGCTCCACCATCCTGCAGCGCTGGCGTTCATGAATACCCAGGAAAGGGGAACCGCAATCATGATGGCCCGGATGCCCCAGCCTGTGTTGCCGGTCGCAGCGGCCATGAAGGCTGCGGCAGCGATGGCCAGGGTCAGGACTCGGTGTATGAGATGGGCTGCGATGAAAAAGGGCTTTCTGCGGCGGGCATAGCCGTAAATAAAAATAGATGCCAGCTGGAAGAGCCCCGAAAGCTGGAGCAGGGCGACGAGAAGCCCCAGGGTAGAGGCGGAGGCTCCCAGATGGTTTATAACAAAGACATTAAAAAGCGGTTGGGGAGAACAGACAATACCCCACACGGTGGCCAGGCAACCGGTGAGGATATTGAGTTTCATGGCAAGATTTAACTGTTTTGGGGTAAGTTTTTTTACTGGGGTAAATATCATGGGACAAGTCTAACGGGACTTGCCCCTGATTGTCTAGGAGTTAAATTTTCTTGACCCCGGTTTGACATAGGGTATCTGTTGTTTACAGAGGGAGCAGTCTGCGGCATCCCAGGTTTCTACAGATACTTTGCAGGCCCGGTAGATGGGCCAGCGGACCGCTGCTCCCTGGGCCTGCTGGTCTGACCCTCGGTCTGCCCTTCGGTCTACAACGCAGGCGAGGGCGACCACCTTGCCTCCCAGCTGTTCGAGCACAGCGGCGCATTCTTCGGAGGATTTCCCCGTGGTAACCACATCTTCCGCGATTAAGATCCGCTGGCCCGCTTGTATTTCAAAACCTCGCCGCAGGGTCATGGCGCCCGAGTCGTCCCGTTCGGTAAAGATGGCGGGGAGCCCCAGCTGGCGGCCCAGTTCATAGGCTACAATGATGCCCCCCATGGCGGGCCCTACCACCAGGTCGATGGCAAACTTGCCTGCGGCCATGTCTTCCCGCAGGGCGCTCACCACACCCTTAAGGGCTTCTGCGGCCCGATCCGGGTACTGGAGCAGACGGGCACACTGAAAATAGCGGTCCGAGTGCCGGCCTGAAGAAAGGAGGAAGTGTCCCTCCAGCATGGCCCCCGATTCTCGGAGGAGTTCCAGGGTTCGATCAGCATTATTGTTCATGGTGCGGTTCTCCTTAAAGATGATTTATATACGGCCTTGCAGGGATAGTTCAGAGAGATGACTGATCCGCTCGGCCCTTAGATAGGTTTCTAAACCTTCGATGATTTCAATCATGGTAGAAGGTCTCGGAAAGGTTGCGGTCCCCACCTGTATGGCGGAAGCGCCGGCCATAAAGAATTCCAGGGCGTCCTCGGTGCTGGCGATGCCGCCCATGCCGATGACGGGGACCTGCACGGCGGCGCAAACATCCCAGACCATGCGGAGGGCCAGGGGTTTGATGGCGGGACCGGAGAGCCCCGCGGTTACATGGTCAAATAGGGGTTTGCGCCGCCGGATGTCGAAGGCCAGGGCTTTAAAGGTATTCACCAGACTGAGGGCGTCAGCGCCGGCGTCGACACAGGCCAATGCTACGCCGACCAGGTCCGGGGCATTGGGGGAGAGTTTAACGATGAGCGGTTTGTCACTTACCCTTCGCACCGCCTGAACGACCGAGGCCGCATCGGCGGGACAGAGCCCAAAGGCCATGCCCCCGGCCTTTACGTTCGGACAGGAGATGTTTAGCTCAATCATATCGATTTTTGTGGCCGAAAGGAGCCGGGCCCCTTCCTGGTATTCTTCTATGGTGGAGCCGGAAAGGTTTGCAATGATAACCGGCCCGAGGTCCAGCATGGCCGGGAGTTCACTTTCGATAAAGGCGGGGATTCCTGGGTTCTCGAGGCCGATGGAATTCATGAGCCCTGAGGGCGTTTCGTGGAGCCGCCGGCCCCGATTCCCCTCCCGGGGGTGGAGGGTAAGCCCCTTGGTGCAGATACCCCCTAAGCAGGATACATCCATGAGGCCTGCATATTCCTGGCCATACCCGAAGGTCCCCGATGCGGCTATCACAGGATTCTTAAAGGTGATGCCCGCAATCTGAACTGAAAGGTCCGGTTTCTCATTATACGGTGCCTCAGACATCAAAGAGTACCTCCTCTGCGGGGAATATGGGCCCATCGGCACAGCAGCGTCGGTTCCCCCTGGTGGTCCGTATCGTGCAGCCTAAGCAGGCTCCGACCCCGCAGGCCATCCGTTCTTCCAGGCTGATGGTACAGGGTACCCCTGCCTGGCTGCAAAGCTCGGTAATCCGTTTGAGCATGGGTGCAGGCCCGCAGGCATAGACTGCCCGGTATCGTTCCGGGTTAAAAAAGTCGGGGATACGGCCATGGTATCCCGCAGAACCATCTTCGGTGGCGATGGTGAGCACTTCCTTCGGTATGGATTCAAGGCCGTATGGACTTGAACGAAAACCCCCATAAAAGTGGAAGGTGTCCGGTTCCAGATAGTTGCTCAGGTAGATGAGTGGGGCAATCCCGATACCGCCCCCAAGGAGGGCCAGGGGTTTCTGATTGTCAAGATTGATGGAGGACCGGTCCTCCCTGTTCCCCTTCTGGGCCAATAGGCCTGGCCAGGTGTTGCCCAGGGGACCTGCGAGTTCAATGGGTTCACCGGGACGGGCCTGTACCAATTCTCTGCTCCCCTTGCCCCGCTCCGCAATCAGGAAGTTCACCAGCCCTTTTGTATAGCCTGACACGCTGATGGGCCTCGCCAGGAGAAAACCGCTCCGAACCAGCCTGAGCATAAAAAATTGCCCCGGCTGGGGGGAGGGCCCTTCCCAGCCTACTGCCATTTCGGTCACCAGACCTTCTCCCGGCTTGCTGAATAGGGGGGCGTTAGCCACAATGGTGCAGGTAAGGAAGGCCCTGTCATGGGTGCAGCCTCTGGTTTCAGACATGGGAACTGGCCTCCCGGTTCTGGGTCTTTGGGTTGGCCTTGCAGGCAGCGAGTATATCTGTTTTCATGTTCACCGCCTCCCTGCGGGCCGCCATTGCGACGTCCTTATAGCCTGCCTGGGATAGGTTCTTAGCATCAAAGTCTGAAAACCAGGCTTTAAGAATGGACCGGGACGCATTCACCACCCCGCCATTTCCATCAATCAAAAACCGGCTTGCGTCCTGTGCGGCTCCTCCCTGGGCGCCATAGCCGGGAATAAGGAAGAAAAGGTCATGGTATTCCCGCCGTATGGCTTCAGCTTCCTCAGGCTCGGTGCAGCCTACAACAACGCCAAAGGCTCCGAAGCCATGGTTCCCCCGACATTCATCGGCCAGGGCCCGTATTTTACGGCCTACCTCGTGGTAGAGTCTGCCCCCCTGGAGGAGTTCCTGGTATTCAAAGTCCCGCATCCCCTTGTTACTGGTTCGCATGAGGACAAAGGCTCCCTTCCCCAGCTTTTTTGCATAGGCAAACCAGGGCTCTATGGAATCCATGCCCATGTAGGGGGAAAGGGTTACCAGGTCCGCTTCAAAATCACCTTCAAAGTGGGCCTGGGCATAACAGGCTGCCGTGTCCGCTATGTCTCCCCGTTTTATATCCGCAATCACGAGGCTTCCCTGCTGGCGGATATAGCGCAGGGTGTCCCGGTAAGCTTCGAGGCCCGCCAGGCCCAGGGCTTCGTAGTAGGCAATCTGGACCTTATAACAGGCCGATATGTCCAGGGTTGCATCGATGACGGCCCGGTTACATTCAAAGACTGCCCGGGCCTCTGAGGCGGCATGCATCCGTTCCCGGGGCGGAATATAGTCAGGGGCCGTATCCAGGCCCACACAGACCGGGCCCCGCTTTTGTACTGCATCGTACAGGGCATCTATGGTTAGTTTCATCTTTTACTCCTGCTCCATGGCTGTTTTATACCGGCAACGCCGGAAGGCGGCTCCACACAATATTTCCCCCATGAAGGGTCAGTAATACCTTGCCCTTAAGGTTCTGTCCGATGAAGGGGCTGTTCCTGCTCCGGGAGTGAAAATCCTCTTTTCCTGCGGTCCAGGCTGCATCGGGGTCTATGAGCACCAGGTCTGCGCGAGCCCAGGGGGCGAGAAAGCCCCGGTCCTTAAGCCCCAGGATATGGCTGGGTTTATAACTCATCAGGGCCGATAATTTTTGCAGGGAACAGTGGTTCCCTGCCACCAGAGTAGTATAGGATACCGCAAAGGCGGTTTCCAGGCCGATGAACCCGGGGGCTCCCTTTGCCTTATCGCTCTCCGTATGGGGGGCATGGTCCGTGGCAATGGCATCGACGGTTCCGTCCTGTATGCCTTCGATAAGAGCGCTTATGTCTTTTGCAGTTCTGAGGGGCGGGTTAACCCGGCCGCAGCTTTCTGCGCCAAGATGTTCGGCGGTTTCTTCGGTTAAGGCCAGATGATGGGGGGTAACCTCGCAGGTAACATGAAAACCGCCGGTGTGGGGCGCCCTGTGCTGGTCAGCCTCGTTTGTAGATTTTGCCTCCCGTACCAGGTCCAGGGCTTCTTTTGTTGATACATGGGCAATGTGGATATGGATACCTGCTCCTCTGGCCAGTGCAAGAACCCGTTCAGTAGCCCGGTTTTCTTCTATCCGGCTCCAGACTGACCGGGCTTCGCCGGCAGCTTTGGCTGCTTCGGCTTCAGAACCTCCCCAGTCACAGTGGTAACTTACGGGTACATGAAGTCTCCGGGCTGCCCGGAAGGCTCGGCGCAGGGTGTTCTCGTCGGCCACATCCTTGCCGTCCTCGGAAAGAAGCCGCACCGTATCCTGTACGGTTTCTGGATTCAGGGCTTCCAGATGGCTTGCATCTTTGCCTTCCATGCCGCGGGTGAGGGAAAGCACCGGATACAGGTCGATGAGCCCCAGCCGGGCGCTGCGGCGGTGAAGGTGCTGGGCCAGGTCCAGGTTGTCTATGACGGGCCTGGTGTTGGCCATGCAGACCACCGTACCAAAGCCCCCCGCCGCAGCGGCCAGGCTTGCCGATTCCAGGGTTTCCTTTTCGGGGAATCCCGGGTCACGAAAATGGGCGTGGAGGTCCATAAAGGCGGGCATGAGGACCCAATTGGTGCCGGAACAGTCAATGCACAGCGCCGGGCCGCGGCTGTTTTCATCAACCTGTTCATCAAAATAGATTTCCCTGATCTGTCCTCCCTCGACAACCAGGGTTCCCCGCCGGTCCATGCTGTGGTCCACCAGACGGACCCGTTTAAATACCAGTCTCATAGGCCAGGTCTACCGGAAGTCCTCGGTGCTTCGCTGCTCATCGCAGTATTCACAGCGATAGAGGCCCCGTTCCGGATCCACCAGATGGAAAATATGGGGGGCATACTTTTCGGTGGCGGTGATGCATCGGGGATTTTTGCAGATGAGGATGTTTTCCACCCGTTCTGGAAGTTTGAGCCGGATTTTTTCGGTTATTTTTTCGTTTTCGATGATGTTTACCGTTATGTTCGGATCGATGAGGCCCAGGACCGCAAAATCGATGGTGATTTCGTTATCAATTTTGATGATATCCTTCCGTCCAAGCCGCCGGGATTCGGCGTTTACCACAAAGGCCACCGTGTAGGGGGCCTTGCCGAGGCCGAGCCAGTTAAAGATCCGCAGGCCCTGGCCTGCCTTAATATGGTCAATTACGATGCCGTTCTTGATTTTCGCTATGTTTAACATTATGCAGCTCCTAACAGTGAGGCGATGAGGGCCATTCTGATATACATGCCGTACTTGGCCTGGGCGAAGTAGGCTGCCCGGGGATCCGCATCGACTTCTACGGCTATTTCGTTGACCCGGGGGAGGGGATGGAGGATGATGAGGTTCTTTTTGGCGATTTTGAGCTTTTCATTGTCCAGGATGTAAAAGTCCTTGAGCCGGACATAGTCTTCTTCGTTAAAGAACCGTTCCCGCTGGACCCGGGTCATGTAGAGCACATCCAGGTCCCCCATGACGGCTTCGAGCCGGTCCGTTTCCCGGTACTGTATATTGTTTTTGGCCAAAGCGCCGGTTTTGATATAGTCGGGGATTTTAAGCTCCGGCGGAGAGATAAAAACCATGGTATTGTTTTTATACCGGGCCAGGGTTTCCGCCAGGGAATGGACGGTCCGGCCGAAACGGAGGTCGCCGCAGAATCCTATGGTAAGGCCCTCGGTGCTGCCCCGAAGCTGGCGGATCGTAAGCAGGTCCGTAAGAGTCTGGGTCGGATGGTGGTGGCCGCCGTCTCCCGCATTGACCACCGGCACGGTGGAGTAGCGGGACGCGAGGAGGGCTGCCCCTTCTTTGGGGTTTCTCATGACGATCATATCCGCATAGGCTGCTACGGTGCGGATCGTGTCCGCCAGGCTCTCCCCCTTAGCTACCGAACTGGAGGAGGGTTCGGCGAAACCGAGGCAGGAGCCGCCAAGTCTCAGCATGGCTGCTTCAAAACTCAGCCTGGTCCTGGTGCTTGGTTCAAAGAAGAGGGTGGCCAGGACCTGTCCACGGCAAAGGTCCCGGTATTGGGACTGGTTCTTCTGGATACGATCTGCCAGTGTGCAGAGTTGGTCCAGTTCATTGAGTTGTAGATCCTGGGGATCTACCAGGTGTCTGCCTTTCAGCATGGGGCCTCCTTGGGGCCGGTTTTTTCAGGTGCCGGCGGTAATGTGCAGGTTTTGGGCAAAAAAAAGCCGCCCTGACAGGGCGGCTGAAAAAAGCATTTGAAAAGGCCGGGGGAAATACTTCCCGGCGCCAAAAGAAAACATGCCGGGACCTGGTACTGCGTTTTGCAGTATAATGTTGTTCTGCAGTTGCATCCTGCCTACCCCCAAATTAGCTTAATTGGCGGGATGCTATCACAGGTTTGCCTTGCGTTGCAAGCCCCTTTAATAAAAAAGGCTCTTTCAGAACTAACAGACTTGTACCAAAACCTTGAGTCTCTTTCAAAAGTCTCTTACTTTTGAAAGAGGCTCTTACAGTATTTTTGCAATTAAAAATTAAATTTTAAACCGGGCTACGAGGGCCTCTATATCCTTTATAGAATGGGCATTCTGGGTACTCAGGTTGCTTATGTGTTCCATGGCCTGCACAATCTCCTGGGCTCCCGCAGCATTTTCCTGAGAGGCCTGTTCAATTTCCTGGGTGCTTTTCATGACCCTGCTCATTTCATCCAGGATGGACTGGCTTCCGATACGTATTTCTTCCGATCCTGAACGAATTTCTGCGGTGATCTGGTTTAATTCTTTCATGGCTACGAGAACCTGCTGGGACCCCTGCTGCTGTTCTTCCATGGCATTTTTTATTTCAATTTCCTGGTTGCCCACCTTTCGTATACCATTAAATACCTGTTCAAACTTGTTTTGGGCTGCCGCAGTGGATGCCACGGCCTCTTCGATCAAGCCCTTTACGTTCTGCAATACCTGGGTAATGGTTTTGCTCTGTTCATTGGCATTTTCGGCGAGTTTCCGGATTTCTTCTGCGACGACCGCAAACCCCTTGCCCGCATCCCCCGCATGGGCTGCTTCTATGGCGGCGTTCATGGAGAGGAGGTTGGTCTGGCTCGCTATGTTGGCGATAATGGTATTGGCTTCGAGCATTCCCTCGCTGGCCTGATCAATCTGCTGGATCAGGCTTTCTACCCCATTCAATAATTCCTTACCCTCATCGGAATCTCGTCCCAGGGCGGTGATTGCTTCGTAGTTTTTCACCGTGGTCTGGGCAACCGAATTGATGTTAGCCACCATCTCTTCTATCGCGCTGGAAGCCTCGGTAAGGTTTGTAGCCTGGGTTTCTATCATCTGTAAAAAGGAGTTAATGTTCCGGTTTATCTGTTCTACCGTGGCCATAGTTTCGGTAACACTGGCGGATTGGCTTATGACCCTGTCCTTAACCTCCTGGGTGTTGCCAAAAATCTGGCGGGCACCGCTGGCAGACTGGGTGGTATTTGCCTGCAGCTCATCCCCCAGAAGCCGCATCTGTTCTACGATCTTACGGACAGAACTTACAATAGCATGTATCAGGTCCAGGAACTGGTTCAGATTGGTTCCCATCTCCCCAAGTTCATCCCTGGTAACAATGGTAAGCCGTTTAGTCAGGTCTCCCTCTCCCCGGGCAAGGTCGGCGATAGCATTTCTGGTTTCCCGTACGGGTTTACTGATGATCCGGCTTACAAAGAAAATGAGAATGGCCAGTATTACAGCCAGACCTATAAATGCAAGGATCGCAGTCAGTACCACCTGCTGGGCTGGGCGAAGCAGTTCCGCTTCGGGAACAGCAATAAGCAGTTTCCATCCGGGGATGCTGCCTAAGGAATGAAAATGGACATCCATTTTTGTCCCATCAGGCATATAAAATACACCCATCCCTTGTTCTTCTGCGGACATCCGTTCCGCCAGGTTCTGCAGCCCCTTATAACCCGCTGCATCGGACTGGAAGAGATTCAGCTTCATCCGTATTTCTGAATCGGGGTGGTATACCACAAGGCCCTTGTTATTCACGAGAACTGGTATTTCTTTGTTCGTTGCAGTTCCGTTAGAAAAATACCTGGAAAGGCTGTTAACATTAAGCACAAGGCCCACCGCTGCCTGGGGGCTCGTCTGAGAGCTGTTTTTTATAGCAGCAGCCACTACCACCACGGGACGTCCCGAGGTTTTTGAAATAATCGCATTGCGGATTGTGGTTTGTTTATTCAAATAAAAAATATCCTGGTAATAATCCTGGTCATTAACCTGGGCCTGCTGACCTTCCATGGTAAAGGCCTTACCATCGGGATAGACC
The DNA here is from genome assembly GCA_012517385.1 of Treponema sp. Classification (GTDB taxonomy): domain Bacteria; phylum Spirochaetota; class Spirochaetia; order Treponematales; family Breznakiellaceae; genus Gracilinema. The sequence continues at coordinate 25,520 of JAAYUZ010000094.1, forward strand.
AGTATAAAGGAATCCAGGTTTGTATCGTAGGCTTTTTCTTCCTGGAAGGCCTCTTTTGCCCAATCCCACACTGCGGAGGATACCCGGCTGTCCCGGCTGAACTGCTGAGCCCTGGTCTTGTATGACTCAAAGACTATATCAATCATATGTGCATAGTTTTGAGCCTTGCTCAGGCTTGCATTCTGGATAAGGGTACCGGTGGTTCCTTTGGTGCTTGCATAAGAAACAAACCCAATAACTACAAGGATTCCCACCAGTGGTAGTAATATATACAGATACATTTTTTGCTGGATAGACAGTTTCATAGGAACTCCTTTGTGAGGATGTTTTTATGTTGGCCTATAAAAATCATATTCATTATTATACATAGGTAGGAGAATTTATGCAAAGTACCTATAAACAAAGTTTTTCAAAACAAACTTTTATAGAATTGTTAGCCATACTTATAGTTGCTGTTTTTTTGGGGGGCCTATTAACGGGCTGTACTGCCATGGCTCCCCAGAAGGAAGCGGAAGAACAGACTGCTGAAATTGGTAAAGCCACTGCTGCCTTTTTACAAAGGCTGGAAAAAGCCTATGGAGGTTTATAATGATACTACAGGAAATTG
>JAAYUZ010000095.1 GCA_012517385.1 Treponema sp.
AACATGTCTGCCCGCCGGGCGGCCTGCACTCCTGCAGCGGCATCCTCAAAGACCACACAGCGTTCCGGACTAAGTTCCAGAGTCTTTGCTGCCAGAATAAATACCTCCGGGTCCGGTTTGGCCCTGCTGGTGAGGTTGCCGTCTATAACTGCGTCAAAGAGCTCTGTTATACCAAGCCGGTCCAGAATGAGGGGAGTGTTCTTGCTGGCGCTGGCAATGGCGGTTTTTATTCCTGAAGACCGGGCATCCCGAACAAACCGATCCGCTTCGGGGAGTATTTCGTCCCGGCCCATGGCGGAGATGTATTCCACATACCAATGATTTTTCTGTTCCGCATAGGCTCGGCGATGCTCTTCATCGGCCTGAATACCACCAATAGAAAGGAGTATATCCAGGCTCTGCATCCGGGAGACTCCCTTAAGACGTTCATTATCTTCCTGGGTAAAATCAAACCCCAGGCTTTGAGCAAGCCTGCGCCAGGCTAGATAATGGTATTTGGCCGTATCGACCAGTACCCCGTCTAAATCAAAAATAAAACCCTGTATCATCCCTTAACTCCCGATGAAATATTGCTGCTGATGAATTGCCGCTGGAATATGAGGAACATGATCACCATCGGCAGGGTTACAAGGAGGCTCGCCGCCATCATGTACTGCTGAATCGTATAGTAACTGGACCGGAAGAAGGCGAGCCCCAGGGTAAGGGTATAGTTTTGCGCCTTAGACATGATAATGAGGGGCCACATGAACTCATTCCAGGTGCCGATGATGACGTAGATAAACTGGGCCGCCATGGGAGCCCGTGAATTGGGTAATACCACGGAGGTAAAAATACGGGGGATGCTCGCCCCATCAATATAGGCTGATTCTTCCAGAGCCTTTGGGAAATCGAGGAAGAACTGGCGCATGAAAAACACAATGGCCACACTAAAGAGTTTGGGGATTATAAGGCCCGTGTAGCTGTCCACCCAGCGGAGACCCACCAGGAGCTGGTACACCGGAATAAGGGTCACCGTGCTGGGGATCATCATGGAGGCGAGGAACAGGGAAAACCAGAAATCCCGCAGGGGAAAACGCAGCCGGGCAAAGGCATAGGCCGCCAGGGTAGAAAGGGCGACAAGCCCCACTGAGACGGTAAACGCATAGAGTACGGTGTTCAGGAACCAACGGGCCAGAAGGGGCACCTTTTCAAAAATGATGCGGAAATTTTCCAGCGTCATAGGAGCCCCAAAAACCTGGAGTTTAAACAGGTTGATGCGCGGAGGCCAGGCGGTGAGGTCCACCCCGACAGGTTCGCTGCCCCCAGCGGGGATATAGGTAAGGGGGGCCAGGGCGACAAAGAGGGCCCATAAAAAGGGGATGAGGCAGAGTATGGCATAGGCCAACATGATGATAAGACCCAGGGTTTTGCCTAAGGAGAATTGATAATTTTTGTTTTTATGGTTCATACCAGGCTCTCCTTGATAAATCTTCGCTGCAGCATGGTAATTGCCAGGATGATGGCAAAGAGGACCACCGCAATGGCCGAGGCATAACCCATTTCGCCGTATTTAAAACCCACATGGTAGATATAATAGGCAATAGTGCGATTTCTCAGGTTTGGTATAAGGTAGTAAATCTGATCAAACACCTGGAGACAGCCGATGGTGCCCATCACAATGACATAGAGCACCTGGGGCCGCAGCAAGGGAACGGTAATCTTCCAGAAGACAGTACCAGCCGGGGCTCCTTCTATTTCGGCACTTTCATACAGCTCCGCAGGGATACCCTTTAAGCCAGCTAAAAAGGTAATCATAAAATAACCCGCGGTGGTCCAGATGTTCATGGCCATAACCGCCGGGAGGGCTGTAGCCGGGTTATTGAGCCAGTCGACCGGCTCAAAGCCAAAGGTTCCAAGCAACTGGTTTAAAAGACCGGTTTTAAAATAAATCATGAGAAAGATCATGCTGATGGCGGAAGAAGATGTGATACTTGGAATAAAGTATATAATTTTAAAGATCTGGACACCTCCTGTCATGGAATTGGCAGCCACCGCCAGGAGAATTGCCAATATGGTTTGCAAGGTTACCACCACCAGGGCAAACTGCACCGCATTCCAGAGGGAGATCCAGAAATATTGATCCCCGATCATCCGGTAATAATTCTTTATTCCCGTAAAGATCGGCCTGTAGGCTGGAAAAAGCTCCTTTGCATGGGACCCCATATAAGTCGCAATCAGGGATTGGAGGTCCCGGTTCTCGTTTAATTTACCCTGTACAAGATCGGTAAAAAAGGCGGTTTTATTAAAGTGGGTTTCTATTAGTTTTTTCTGGCTGTCCGTTAGCTCTAAAAGTAAATCATCTGCAAGAAAGGAAACCATATCAAAAGAGGCAGCCAGAGACTGGATATCGGTAATTTGCTGGGCATCCAGATCCCGGTTCAGGAGCAGTTCGTCCTGGATATTTACGGTCATCCGGTTTTTCTGGGTTTCCAGGGGATTATAATCGGTGGCGCTGAAATAAAAGGTCCTGAAGATCGGAATAATGGTAAAAACAAGGACCCCCACAATAACCGGCAGCGTAAAAAGATATCCGTAGAGTGCTTCCTGTAATCGGGTCCGCAGTCCTGAACGCATCACATGCTCCTCATACTATCTGGTTCTATCTGATTCTGGGGCGGGGCTGTATCGCCATTGCAATGCCCCGCCGAGCAGAGCCCGGCAGGACAATAACAGATTCTACTCTACCCAGCTGTCGTAGTTATCGGTCACCTGTTTTACCAGATCATCGACAGAGAGTTTTCCGTAGAAAGCATCTTTTATACGGGAGTTAATCTCATCATTAGCACGGGAAAAGAGCCCCGAGGGAGTCTTAACCCGCCATGCAGTACCGTATTCAGCACCTTTATAGAAGGGTACCTTGATCGGATCCTTATCCTGGGCAGCGATGGTCCGGTTGCTGGCCAGAACCCCGGCCTTTTCTACAAAGATCTTCTGACCTTCACTGACAAGGAACTTAAGGGCCCTGATAGCAGCAGCGCGATCCTTGGTCTGCTTATTGATAGACCAGCTGACGGTGTAGATCATAGTAGATTTCTGGGTTCCCCTGGGCATTTCTACCACCCCAAGCTTTTTATACACATTGGGGAAACTTCCCTTAAGGTATCCCAGACACCAGGGACCGCTCATGATCAGAGCTACCTGTTCCTTGCCAAAGGCTTCCCCTTCCCAGCCCGCACCGACTGAGGAAGCTTCTACCCCAAGGCCCTTCTTGTAAATATCAACATACATCTGAATTGCTGCCTTGGTTTTTGGCTCCGCAAAGGCAATATTCATCTTGTCATCGGTAACCCGGCCGCCATTAGCGAGAATAAAGGGGATCATCCGGTTAAAGTCTGCGTTGATGATCATGGGATTGGCCACGCCCTTTGCTTTGAGCGTTTCCAGCATTTTGATAAACTCGGCGTAGGTCATGCCATCCTTGGGATAGGGAACCTTGGCCTTATCAAAGATTTCCTTGTTGTACAGCACGGACAGGGTAGAAAAATCCTTGGCAATACCATAAATACGGGAGTTAAAGGTAAAACCATCGATGAGCGGCTGGGGGAAATCCTTAAGGGTGCCATCCTTTAAGTAACTGTCCAGGGGCAGAAGGTTCCCTGAGCGGGCAAATTCTTCGAATGCGGATACATCGAGATAAAAGAGATCCGCCGCGGTTCCACCCGCAAGGCGGGTTTTCAGGGTCTGATTGTAATCCCCCGGCATGGGTTCCCATACCATGGTGATATCCTTGTTTTTTGCATTAAATGCATCGACCATAGCCTTTATAGCCGCTTCTTCATCGGGGTTACCCGGCCATCCGGAGATGCGAATCTGGGTTTGAGCAAAGACCGGTATACCAATGAGGGTGAATACCAGCAGCAGGGCTACTAACAGGGAATGACGTTTCATATAAGTCCTCCTTCTATGATTGTGGGGAAACGCCACAGATCCCGGGAATCCATGGCCCCCCTCTTAAGTTACATAATCCTAGCACCCCTTTTCATAGCCCGCCATTGCAATTATTGGCATTGACATGGACAATATTGACATCCATACTGTTACCATGGATCTGCGATACATAGGTCTTAGTATCGGCCACTCATTTGAAGCCCATAACCATAGGGATGAGGGGGTCTACGAGTTTCACCTGGTGCTGGAAGGTCAGGGGGTGTTCTATAATGGTGAACAGGAGTATCCCCTGGAATCGGGGACATTATTCTTTTCCATTCCGGAAGAGTCCCATGCGGCAACCAGCACCATACCGATGGTATTGTATTACTGCAATTTCTGGTTATATCCGGAGGATCAGAACCTTAAACATGCCCTGCGGGATTATTTTCTGGGCCACGCTGCGATTAAAGTGGGCAGGACAACAAATCTGGTTTTTGAAGAAATTCGCCGTAAACATCAGAGCCGGGACAGCTGGCTCAGGCATTCCGCCGAATATCAGCTTTTAGCATATCTCTATGAACTGTTAAGCGGAGAACAGCAGAATACGAGCCATCAGGGACAGATATATATCAATGAGGCATTAAATTATATGCAGTCCCAGATAAGGAAAGACTTCAGCATGGAGGACCTGGTCCAGCGGCTGGGTATTGATAAGTCCTATTTTATACGGCTTTTTAAGAAAACCATGGGAACGAGCCCTCTGCGCTACTATCTTAATCTAAAAATGGATGCGGCCAAGGACAGCCTCCGCAACTCGGAAAAACCGGTCCGGCTCATCGCCCGAGAACTGGGCTATGAGGACGAGTTTTACTTTTCCCGGATCTTTAAGACCTATGAGGGAATCTCCCCTCTCCCTTACCGTAAGCTTCATCTGGAACCGGAAATAAGTGCTGCAAGTTCAGCCGAAGCGCTGTCCATAGCCTCGGATTTGGGCTAAACGACTCTTGGCCAAAATCAGGGAGTAAAGCTCATACTGCATTACTTTGTCCTACCCAGGGTGCCAGGAACTTTTAATTAAGGCCCTTTCAAAACTCAGGGAGTTTTGAAAGAGCAACCTCATAGATTTAAAGATATCATAAATATAATTAACCCAAGCACTCTGTTAATTTCTGAATATACCAATCTGCCCCAGGCAGCAGGTCTTGATTTCCAACAGCAACGACTTTCATACCCGCTGATTTTGCTGCCTCTATTCCAGCAAGAGAATCCTCGAAGACAACACATTGCCGGTAAGGGAGCCCTAAATCATCAGCAGCTTTGATAAAAACTTCTGGATCAGGTTTAGCATTTACAACTCTATTTCCATCAACTATAACATCAAAAAAAGACTGAATACCTAATTTCATTAATATAAACCGTGCATTCTTACTTGCCGATCCTAAAGCTATTTTATAACCATTTGTTTTTAAATAATTCAACAATGATCTAGCTCCGGGTAATAAGTGATCTTCTGTAAGGTTCTGCAGCATTTCCATATACCAGCTGTTCTTTTTTTCTGCTAAAAGTTTTTTCTCTTCCTCTGATGCAGAGATATGTCCAAGTTCAAGTAATATTTCCAAAGACCGCATACGGCTTACACCTTTTAGCCGTTCATTATCTGATTCAGTAAAATCAATATTTAATTCCTTTGCTAAGCGTTTCCATGCCATGAAATGATAAACTGCGGTATCTACCAGTACTCCATCTAGATCAAATATCACACCTTTCATATGTTGAAATTTCAAAACTAACATATAGTATAACCATCCTTATTAACAGTAATAGTGTATTTTTTACCTTGCACATAGCTCGTAAAAACAACCTTTTTCCAATGTTTGGGAAGCTGAGGTTTAATAAATATAGTGCCATCCTTTACAGCAAAACCACAAAATCCATAAACAACACTCATCCATGAACCACCATTTGCGGCAGGATGCGTACCACCAATATAAATAAGGCCCGCAAATTGTTTTGCTTCTCCAGTCAGATCAATCTCTGCAGTTTTTTTAAAATAAGGAAAAGCAAGTTCAGGCTGACCAACATCACAATACACTAATGAGTGCATACTCGCACTTAGGCTAGAACCATGTTCGGTTCTAGATGCATAATATGTAATATTTCTTTCTTTGATTAAATTTGAAAATTGGTCTTTAAACAAATGCAAAAGAGCTACCACATCTGCCTGTTTTATGATTTGTGTATGAGATGCAACGCCATTAGCTCCGCCCCAGTATTCCTTGGGATCAAGAAGTCGTTTTTTTAATTCAGTTATAGAGAGATCCTCAAGCCGAAAATAACCATCGAATTGTTCAATTATACCATTTTCATTTGGTTCCGGTAAATATATTTTTGAAACCAGATCATATAATAAAGGAATATAGGGCAAGAATCCTGTACTCTGGAGTTTATCACTGAGAAATTGTTTGTCTGTGTCAGAGAAATAATTGATATACTCAAGAGCAGTGTTTAATGTAAAATGTACCATATAATTGGTAAATGCATTATTATTAACTCTTTCATGATATTCATCGGGACCGATAACATCTAAAACTTCATAACGATTTTTCATCGGTGAATAATATATATACGAGAAATAAAACAGGGCACAATTTAAGATTACCTCAAACGCTCCTTCTGTTAGTATGGATACATCTCCTGTCATGGATAAGTATTGCTTAATTGCATACACTATATCTGCACTAATATGAATCTGTTTATCTTTAAAATAGGTTCGGACAGGGCGGCCTGTAAAAACATCAACAACATTAAAATCAGAACAGGCATCTTCTCCAGTTTCCTGACTTTCCCAGGCATAAAAAGCTCCTAGATATCCATATTCATGTGCTTTCCTTATAGCTCCTGGCAAGGTACGAATTCGATATAAAATAAAATTTCTTACTACGGATGGATCTGTACTGAGAAAATAGGGTGATATAAAAAGTTCTGTATCCCAGAACACTGCCCCCTTATAAGTTTGCCCAGATAGCCCCCGGGCTGGGACTGATAAGCCTGCCCTATGCCGCGGAGCAATGCTTTGCAAATGATACAGACTAAAACGCAGTGACCGTTGAGAGGCAGGATCTCCTTCTATAATAACATCTCCATCTTTCCACAGGCGGTCCCATACTGAACGATGCCGCTGTAATGCTCTATCATAAAGGACATCCCCTTCCTTATTCCATGCATAATTTAGTTTTATATCTTCTTCATAGGAATGAGAGCTCTCTTCTCCACTGTATATACTGGATCTGCAATAAATAACAAAGGGAATTTGAGGATGTAACTCAATTTTAATTAATTCTGCAATATAAGGTACCTTGGAAACAGTATGTTGTTCAAATTGCCGGACCGTATCACCACCAACATATTTGGCTTCTGAAATAACAGTGATAGGAATGAGTTGCTCCTGGGTTTTGCAGCGTAATTGTAACATAGAATCATACTGGTCACTTTCAAACTGTATTAGATGAGGCCCATTGATATCATAAACCAATCCATCAATACCGCGTTCACATAAAAGAGTGACAGGTGCATCGGTGATTACTCTATATTTGACATAGAGGTGGTGTGGCTCATCCATGCTCAAAAAGCGTTCTGATTGAACTTGAATATTTGAATTATTTACATTCCATGAGGTGCTGCGTGAAAATATACCATAACGGAAATTTAAGCGCTGTTCATGGGATAATAAATTGTGAGACTTGATACTTAACAAATCTTTTTGTTGAGTAAAAAGCCGGATCACAATTGGATTTGGTATATTTACCGGTTCTCTCCATTTTTTCCCCTGCCGATCATATAATCCATTACAAATGGTAGCAGGCATATGAGTCGCATCGGCTTCTTCTACAGTACCACGATACCCAAGATTCCCATTGCCGATCAGAAACCGATTCCCATTTATCAATATATCATCATCTGAAATTCCTGAGTCTGCGATATTCCATTCATCAATATATTTCATATATTAGCTCCGTATCATTTCTGGAAGCTTCACATGTAATCCGGAGCTATCAAGGGCTACTCTATTTCCATATAATTCAAAAAGAAGGGGCTCTTTTGGCCCTTCCAACTTCACTATATGTACCATGGATGTATCAACATGTATTCGAATGAGATACTTTCGATAGGTAATATTAAAAGAATAGGAATGCCAATAACGGGGAATACTGGGACTTAATTTCAATATTGGGCCATCACTGCGAAGCCCACCAAAACCGTATACAATATTCATCCATGCTGCGGCTATACTGGTCGTATGAAGTCCCTCTCCTGAATTCCTGTTGTAATTATCCAGATCCATTCGGGTTGCAAAGTTAAAAAACGAATAAGCTTCTTCATATTTCCCTATTTCAGCCGCTAAAATAGAATGTACTGATGGGGACAAGGAAGACTCATGGATTGTTCTAGGTTCGTAGAATTCATAATTCACTTTCTTTATATCCAAACTAAACTCATTATTGTAGAGAAAGATAAACATGAGGACATCGGGCTGTTTAATCATATCGGTACGATATATCCGGTCATATGACCAATGATGGTACAGGGGGAAATCGGTAACTGGTATATCGTCTATATTAATATGAGGGAGATTAAAGTACCCTTCATGTTGTTCAAAGAGCTTTGTTTTGTTATCATAGAGCAGGATCATTTTCTCCGCACACTCTTTCATAACATTTAATTCATTATCCGTAATACCTAATTTTATTACCAGTCTTGAGTATGCTTCAGGGACCATTTTTTGCATTCTCTCTAAGGTCGAACATGTATATTCAAATGTCTTTTTTGCCATATAATTGGTATACGTATTATGATTCACCATCATATGAAATTCATCGGGCCCCATTACAGCATAAAAACCAAATCCACTCCTGTCCGCATTCCAGGCTCCACGGGACAGGAGGAAACGACTGATTTCAACTAAAAGTTCAGCTCCATAATTAAAGAGAAATTCATCATCATTACTGAGCAGATGGTAGTGATAGATACCATAGGCAACACCAGTACTAGGTTGAAACTGTAAACTTGCATGCTGCCAAAGATCACAGGCTTCTTCTCCATTCAGGGTTGCGATGGGGAAACATGCTCCTTTACCATCGAGCATTTTTGCCCTCTCTTTTGCCTGAGGAAGTGTTTTATACCTAAAAAGCAGCAAATTCTTTGCAGCCTGAATGTTGTTAAAAAGATAGAACGGTAGACAATAGGTTTCCGTATCCCAAAAAGCATGTCCATTGTAGGCCTCACCAGTTAATCCTTTCGCACCGATATTATTATTTGCATCATAACCATGGTAAGTTTGCTGCATTTGAAAGATACAGAAACGTATACCCTGTTGGTTCAAATCATCACCTTTGATTTCAATATCCATACGGTCCCATAAAGAAGCCCAATAAGTGGTCTGATCCTCTTTCGCTCTCATATAGTCCTGTTCTTTTTTAATAGAACTAAGCTGTACAAGAGCAGCTTCCCATAAAGACTCTATTTCAGCTGAATTATCCTTCTCTACCAGATTGATGATATGTTTATCCAGACAGGATATCTCACCTTGTACGAGGGGTAAAAATATTTCTTGTACGGCTAATCCTTCTTCATATAGAGGTTTAGATCTTGCGTTTTGATTAGACCACCACAAAAACCCAGAACAAAGGAACTGTTTCGTATGTACAGTAGAGCTTAACAATATAGCTCCATCCGGAATAAATTGGTATCGTTCAGTTTTCCAGTATTTTTCTCTTCTGCTCTCATGTATTACATTCGAATTTATCCCCAGCTGTATGCGAATCTCCCCTGAAAAATTAATTGGAATGCAGCTAATTCTTTGGTAAGCCCGTACTACATGATTCATATCTAGGAATCGTTCAAAAACCATCTTTATCTGTCTACCCTGCTGCAAATGCCAAATAAAGGATCTCTTGAGAATACCATTTTTTAAATCTAAAACTCTCGAATATTCAGAGATATTTGAACGCCCCATAACTAGTTGTTCATCTTCATAAAATACAGAAGTATATAACCAGTCAGGTGCATTGACCATGAAATGAGTTGAATTAACGATACCCTTGTAAGCAGAAGGATTAGCAGACTCTTCTATTTCATAAACGCCATTAAAGTAGGCTCCCCGAAGGGATGGTAAGTCACTTCCCTCTTCAAAATAGCCCCGGATTCCCATATATTCATTTGCTAAAGAAAAAACAGATTCCGATACAAGCCGATGTTCCATATCAAATTCTGTTTCAATAATTTTCCAAGGATCTACTTTAAAAAATCGGTCTGCATATTTAGACATTTTCTTTACCTCCAAAATTTTAACAACTATATTACCCTTTAATACCTGAATGCAAAGTTACCTGGGTTATCTGTTTCTGGAAAATAAGAAAGAGTATAATTGGAGGCCCCATAACAAAAGTTACAGCCCGTAGAATATCTACATCTGTAGCTTTTGTGGCTGTTCTGAATTGAAAGAGCCTTACCATGACTGTTTCTAGTCCCGTATTATTAAGCACAAGATAGGGAAGTAAAAAGTCAGACCAAGCTGCATTGATAGAAAACATAATAATCACCATCACAATAGCTTTACTTAAAGGGATAGCGATAAGCCTGAATATTTGAAAATCTGTACTGCCATCAATCTTTGCTGCTTCTACTAGAGAAATGGGCAGCACATCAAAAAAGTTCTTAAACATAATCACATAAAAAGCATTCGCTCCGATTGAAAGCCATAGAGGAATAAAGGAACCGCTTAATCCAATCCGATTAATATTTATGAACAGGGGTACAATACTTGTTGTTGCGGGGATAAGCAAACTCCACATAATAAGACCATAGATAATTTTTGAACCACGTGGCTTGATTTTTGAGAGGGCATAGCCTAGCAGTCCATTAAAAAAAACCGCACTGACCACACTTCCAGCAACGGAAAAAAAAGAATTCTTATAATATCTTACAAAATGGAGCCGATTCCAAGTTTCAAAATACCGGTTTATATCAAAGGCATTTGGTAAAATATTCTTTCCAACTGTAAACTCCCGAATATCTTTAAATCCAGAAAGTAAAACCCAGATCACCGGAGCAATACAAAGCAGTACGATGATCACCGTAATAAGCACTACACCATCATAGATCAGTTTTACGATAGGCTTCTTTAAATCATGCTCTCGAATGACGCCATAATTCATGTTTAATATTCCTTTGCTTTATTCAGTTTGCTGTATAGGCTTGTAAGAATTACAAGAATAGTCGAAACAATAACCGAAACTGCTGCAGCTTTTGGATAATCATATTTTTCGAATGCATATTTAAAAACAAGTTGCATGATAGAAATGGATGCGTTATTGGGTCCTCCATTTGTTAGGACTAGAGGTTCATATAGTATTTGAAAGACCGCAATGATCTGTAGAACCAAGAGAGTTCGAGCAAGATTATAAATCTGCGGTATGGTGATATGGCGGATTCTCTTTAAAATCCCAGCCCCATCAATAATCGCTGCTTCATATAGTTCTGGATCTATCCCCTGTAATCCGGCAATATACAGTAATGTTGTGGCACCAGCACCTTTCCATGTTAAAATGATTATAATAAGAGGAATAGTCCAGTTTGGATTTGTCAGCCATGGCTGAGGTTCTACACCAACATAATTAAGCAAAATATTCAGAATTCCAGTAGAACCGGGTCTAAGAATAAAGCCCCACATAAAAACCATTGCCATGCCAGGTACAATACTAGGAAGGTATATACCTATCTTAAAAAATGATTGTCCTCTCCTTATTTCATTGATAAGTACCGCCAACACCATGGGCACAAAAAAGCCGATAAGTAAAGACCATAGGGTGTATAAAAATGTATTTCTGATTGCTGCAAAAAAATCTGGATGATTTAAAACAGTGATATAATTATCCAGCCCTACAAATTTTATAAGTCTCATCCCTTGAGCATGAAATAAGGACAGTCGGATACTCTCCAGCAAAGGTTCCCATACAAAAAAGACAAATAGCAAAAGACCGGGTAACATCATAAGCCAGCCAGATAAATTCTGTATACCGCGTCTCTGATGCTTTCTGGTTTGCTCCATGAGCCACCTCCTTTTTTTCCGGTCCTAGATAAAACACCAGGACCGGATATATTTCTTTATTTAGATTTATTTACCTGAGAATCCAACAGTCCCTGGAAATTTTTTTGAGCTTTGTCTAATAGGGTTTTAATATCCGCATTCTTATCTGTCAGAACCGCTTGTAATACCTTAGTTAATTCTGCGTACAAATCTTGAGCAAGCATGGGCTCTTCGGTCTTTAAATTATTTTTTTCAGAAACCTTTGCATAATAATCTTTATACAAGCGCATATCGACATTAGAATATTGATTAATTACATCCTGCTGAGCTTTTAGATATGCTGGATCGGTCCAAGCTGGAAAGGTGGGAACAACAGGAATCCCCTCATTTTGCCGGTTTTGAGCATCGGCTTTCATACCCGCTATAGATTTTTCTGTAACAACTGGTGCTTTCCCCATAATTTCCAGGTATTTAAGAGCAGCCATAACCTGTTCATTGCTCGCATTCGCTGCAAACATATAGGGTGTTCCACCCATAAGAGAGTATTGCCCTTTTGGACCAGCAGGTACAGGAACTATAGCAAGATCAGTAACCGGTAAACCATTCACCTGAGTAGGCTGATTAACCGCATCCTGTGCTGCAATATACATAGCAGCTGCTCCAGTACCGATTGCCCTGAAGCCAGTTCCCCAATCTTCATTTGTTGGGTCAGGAGTCAGTACATCATATTTCCACTTTAAATCTTTTACATATTGAACAGCAGCAATCACTTCAGGGGTATTAAGCTGGGCTATCCATTTTCCACCCTTTAATACTTCGAACTGCGCACCAAAACCCCAAGCAATATTGGTAAAATGCCAACCACCAGCATTATCCTTTGCAAGTAGACACAAACCAGCACTACCGGTTTTCTCTTTTATGATTTTTGCTTTTTCTGCCAGTTCAGCCCAAGTCTTTGGATAGAGAGGAATCCCTTCTTTATCTACGAGGCCTGCTTTCTTGAATAAATCCACATTGAGCATTAAACCTAGAGCATAAGCATCCCGTGGAATACCATAAATCTTGCCATCCTTTGAAAGCAGGTTTTTGATACTCTCATTCATTTTAGAATCCCATCCCAGGGTTTTAAGTTCCGCGGTAATATCCTTAACAAAGCCACCAGCGATCAGTTTTTGCGGTTCTGTAAACCAGGTTTCGAAGATTGTCGGTAGCTGTCCAGATTCAGCTAATGAAACAAAGGTATCTGTAGCATATTTGTAATTTGCCGGTTGAATAACCACATTCGGATATTGCGCATTAAATTCTTTTACAAATTGCTGATGCATAGCAATATCCCCGGCAAGTGTATCTTCCGGCCAAATGCCCAATTTAACAACCACCTTTCCAAGTGCAGCTGAACTTCCTTTGTCTCCAGCACCGCTAGCGACAACCATGGTTACTATGCCAGTTAGCAGACATAGTGTAGCGATAGTTCTTTTCATACTTCGCTCCTTTTCTAGTATTTCCCGCACTAGAACATGCAGGTTTAACGTTAAACCTAACGTTATTTAACCATATAAAATCTAGACTGTCAATCAAAATGTTATTAATAGCTGATTTCTACACTAGCTTTTAGATATCCCCATCGGTAAGAAGCCACAGGATTTACAAGATCACCTGAATTCCACCCTAAAGAAATGATGGTGTTGGATACTACTTTTTCTAGTTTTAATCCGCCATCAATTTTAACCGACTGTTTTCGCTGTGATCCATCGGGTACATTATCATAACAGATGGTTATCCAGGGGATAAAAGCCCCCGGCGATTGCAGAACCCCTGGTAAGGTATAATCAAAATAACTCGTTATGTATAAAATTCGGTCCATCGAACCTATATCCACAAAATCAGCCACTATTTCGGAACCTATACCATAAAATAGTCCTTCATCACCGCGAGGTTCAAAAAGAGTAAATTTCATACTTTGTTTAGCACTACTAAATCCTTCATCTAAAGAATTGTAAATTTTATAAGCAAGAGAAAGTCCCGGAAATACACGGCCATCCCGGTTCAGAATATAATCTGTGTACCAGCCCCCTTGTCCCGGCCAATGAACTGTTATTCCCATTGCTGTTTCATATTCTCCACTATCATAGCCTCCGGTTTCTTTGATTTTAACTCCTACATCAGTACCCACATAAGGTTCAAGGGCAAAGTCATCATTAAGCGGAATTCTGTAACCAGCTTTGCCTCCTACCATTACAGGATCGGGATTACTATCCAAACCATATTCATATGAACCATCTGCAGAGAGGAATATTTTAAATTTTTCGAGTTGCGGTGGTATGAATACTGTATCAATCCCTGCCGTAATCCCATTACGGTTCTGAGGGGTAATTGCATCACTATTATAACCATATTCGGTTGCAAACTTTAGATTCATACCAAAGCGATTCTCCAAGGTATATAAAGCCGCAATGGTAGACCCACCCACATCAAAACCAAGGCTGTCCGTAGGTCCCTTGGTATCCTGCTGAAACTGTGTCACCACCGGATCTTCCGGTTTTAAAGATCCTATGGGGGTAATCCGTTTTACATCTACCATGGAGTCTAAGTAAGCCCAGGTAAATTTTACCTTATCATTTACATATTCCAGCCCTTTGTTCCAAGGTGACCAGAAGGGCTCATTGGCACCCGCATTCATCTGGAATATCCAATTTCCCTTGGCAATTCCAGCAAGAAACTCACCGGTTTGGAAACGGTTTCTCCTCAGGTAGGCTCCATTATTATCAGGTACTCCTGCGTTATACCCCAGTCCTTCACTGGTTACTAAATCCAGATTAAACAGTGTCAGATTGATAAACCCAACCGCATTGTCACTTTTTACTTTGTTGCTTAATTTCTGGTAGGGTACCAGATTGATCACTAATTGAAAATCGGTTAAATCCTGTGTTAATCCATACCGGTACGGATTATCCAGATCTATACCAAAACTAGTTCTGCTAGTAAGGTTAAAGCTCCCTGAATCTGCGAGACTGATGTCACCTGGAAAAACCTGAAGACAATTTATAAGACTATAAATAATCATCAAACTTAACCATGTTTTTTTTCTCATGGATCTCTCCCATTACAACCGGAGTCACTATTTTCAATTCTGTGCAAGGGCAACTCCGGTCGTTGAACGTACTGATTAGCAGCATCCTCAATAACATTGGGGGTGCACCAGCAATAATCTTTGTAAATATCAATACACAAATAGGTCTTCGAAGTTTTTTGCCTTAGATGTTTCAGGATTTCCATTGATGATTGGTATGAAGGCAACCTTATCACCCTTAACCGTATCTGAAAGATTTTTAGCTACAATTCCTACATAGGTGTGATCTACGAATAATGAGGTTGCAAAACCAGTTATATAAGTCTCGACTTCTGGCGCTACTGGAGCTGGAACTTCTCCCGAGGACCACTCTCCATTACTAATAGTACCAGCACTGAAACCCCAATAATTTGTGCCAGTTTCTGGATCGCTGAAAGTAAACACATCCAAGGCGCCATCCAAGGACTTACTGTCGGCAGCTACAATACGATCGATGACAATACCTACAGGCTCACTGCTTAAATTTTTGAGATGAAATCCTTCAAGACCACCCAGATCGGCTTCAGCAATATTAAGCCAGTAGGTCTGGTAAGTACCGGTGAGCGAGACCTTAGTTGGCACCGGTACCTCATTAGATCCTGATGGATTGGGACAGCCAGTTAAAGTTAACACACCCAACACAAACCCTAAGATTGTCGCATGAATAGCAGATATACGGATCATAAAAACCTCCCTCTTTACACTAAATCTGTATCTGTAACGTCCCCCTGGTCCGGCCGAAACCGGGGAACAGTTAAGCCCTTATTGAGCTGCATAAACTTCTAATTCAGCTATTTGGCCCGCCTTAGCCTGGGTATTCTTGGAAAAAATTAATCGAAGGTATCTTGCTTTAACGTTCAACCTTATAGCTATAATATTATTATTTGTAGCTGGATCGAATACATAGTCAGTTGGAGGAAGCAGATTCGTGAACTGATTTCCATCATCACTATATAGTACCTCAATCGTTTGGATTCGCTTGCTCCAAATACGTTTTGGATTAAGTTTGATGAGTGCAGTATCAAGCGTCTGAGAACTTATCAGATCGAAAGTAATAATATTTGGATAGGTATTTGCCCCACCTTCCCAATAACTGGAAACATCACCATCATTAGCTTTACTGCCAATAAAGTCATAGATATGACTCGATGCTACCACAGGCATCCCCAGAGCAAGATTTTTTTTACCCCCTGGGTCAAACACTGGTCCTGTACTTTTCTCTGCTGAAACTGCATCAGGATTCCTTAATAAGGGTCGGACTGCAAAATCTACCGGCAGCTGAGCTTGTCTTAATAGAGCCCTTGCATCATCGATTTGGTTTGTGAAAATTGCTTGATACACCGCTTCGATACTCTTCCTTTGTTCCTCAGAGCTTGATTTAACATAGGATTTATACAATTCGATTGGGATCCGTAAATCGAGCCGATTCCAGACAAAATCTCCAGAAATATTCTTTTTAACATCCTGCAGGTATTCTAATTCCCTGTATCCTCGTTCAATAGTAGGTTCTATAATCGTTCCTTCCCCATAATCATTCCAGGTTGCGATCTGGATGATATCAGGATTAGCTTGCAGGGCTGCATCGACGGTAAACTTAAAGGTTTCTCCATCTGCATAATCTAAATATCCATAACTACGGCCAGCTCCAGCCTCCTGATATATATCATGAAATCCGGGAAAGGCTGTTGCAATAAGGTGAGACTTAGCCTGTTGTTTTACATAAAAATCATTAAGGTTCGATACAAGCCTGGGAATACTTAACTTACCTCCAGTCGAAGCCCACATAGGCGGCCAATTATAGGAACCATCTGCAAAATGCTCACTATGATTATCCAGACTGATAAAATAGGGCCGGGGATTCACACCTGCAAAAAGTGCATCCCATTGCTGCTTGTCCTTAAAAAACTGGGGGCCAAAACAGAGAACGACCGGCCGATCATCTAATTTTACATAGGATTCATCCTGAAACCAATGTTCTGCTAGCCATGAAAATACCTGTTTCCCGGTCTCAAGTGCTTGGTCTTTCGTAATCGACTTGGCCTCGATCATTTTCCGGATACTTTGATCTTCATAACAAATGGCATACTTTAACCCTGCCTGTTTCAACACAGAAATCATAGTCTCGACAGATTGATGTATTTCTTTATAATCCAGTGCATCACTGATTCCATACCAATCAAAAATAACCCCATCGATACCTGAGATCTTCATTAATGCAGCTTGGTATTTAAGTATCTGTAAATCTCGCGAGTCATAGGGACCAGTCAAGGGATAATAATGGGATGCAATCTTAGCACGACCATCGGGTAAGGTTTCAAAGGGATCAAATACAGTCCCTCCCATATGCCAATGGAAACCATATCCAGAATCTACTGGCGGAACCTGAAACCAAGGCATATAATGAACCAGAATCATCGGTTTTTTAGAATTCCGGTTGGCAGGTATACCTATAGAAAGCTGTTTTCGTGCTGCTTCATATTGGGCTCCTGCATTCATCATAGTTTGATTCTTTGTTTTAATTGTAGTTGTACAGCTTATTAGTATAAACATAACACTATAAAACCCAAAAAGAAGAATCCAAACTGCTTTATACTTCTTGTACTCCATCATAGATACCTCAAATGGAAAAGGTTTAACGTTCAATTAGTTTAACGTTAAACCTATATTAACACCACAATTTCTATCTGTCAACAAAAAATAATACAATGTAAAATCAACTCACACCTATAAGTACCTTACCGAAGCTCGTTCTACGATAGATACAGGCATGACGATATGACGGGAAATAATCGGTTTCCCTTCAAGAAAATCTACCATAATGTTTGCTGCTGTGATGCCCTTTCCAACTACATCCTGATGTATCGTAGTTAATTGGGGTGATGTAAGCCGGCTAATATATAAATCATCAAAACCAATGATAGATATTTCGTCGGGAACCCGTATACCTGATTCCTGTAGTCCGCTGATTATTCCTGCAGCAAGGATGTCTGCGGAGGCAAATACAGCAGTAATCTCCTTTCTCTTTGCAAGCTCCCGGCCCAGAGCCTGACCTTCGCTAATGGTAATTTCATGTTCATAGATGTTTGCCTTATTCAAGGGTATGCCTGCATCGGCTAATGCATCCTGGTAGCCGCGGAACCGTTCCTCCAGTACTCCACGATGCTGGATATGAGGGGAGGCGAATACAATTTCTCGATGCCCATGCTTTATAAGATATTCGGTTGCTATATATCCACCACGATAATCATCAAGTCCCACATTAAAGACTTTTTTATTTTCTACATAACTATCTACGAGAACTATTGGCTTATCGGTCCGAATAAGCTGTGAAAAAAATGAGTCTTCAAAAAGACCTGTAAGGATTACCCCATCTAAATTCCAGTTTCTAAACACCTTGATGAGTTCCTGTTCATCTTCAACAGTACGTACAAGTAAAAAATATCCCCGTTCCCGTAATGTTCGCTCAATTCCTCCTACGAAGGCTCCATGAAAGGGGTCTTCGAGGAAATTACCTTTCTGCTCTGGAATAAGATGATTAATGACACCGATGATTTTTGAAGACCGGTTCACAAGCGATCGGGCGGACATATTAGGCGTATAATTATATGCTTCTATAATTTTAGTTATACGTTCAACCGTTTCTTTCGCAACTCGGGAAGTCTTACCATGAATAACATTTGATACTGTTGTGGGACTAACATGTGCTTCTTTTGCAATATCTTTTATTGTAGGCATACTTTTATATTATAAAGGTCATGCTCATTATACAATAGGCTCTACTCATAATGGCTCTGACATAAATTCTTTGACCTGCTTATACCAGCAAATTCAATGCACCTTACACCCATACCACCACCGCCATCACCGCAAAGAGAGCGGCGGTGAAGAACCGCACCAGTACAATACGGCTCCCGTACCAGGCCCGGAGTTTTTCATGCTGGAGACCGAAAAGATAGAACACAAAGACCAGAGAGAGGGGCAGGATAAAGCCTGCGTTATACAGGAGCAGCAGCAAAATACTCCAATGACTCAGGGCAGACTGGTTCAGGTAGACCAGGGTTGGCAGGTATACCTGGCCTGTACAGGCCAGTTCTATAATGGAAACAAGGAACCCAGAGAGGGCGGCCCCCAGCATAAAGAGGGGCAGCACCGAAAAGGAGCGGATTACCCGGTGGGTAAGCCGCTTGAGGGGAGCCGGCAGCTGCAGGGCCGATTCGTTTACCCTGCCCTGCCGGGCCAGATGGGCATCCCGGAGATTCAGTACCACTAGAAAAACGGCAAAAACACTGACCAGAGCTTTTATAACAAGGGTCGCCCGGCCAGCCGAAAGGAGGGCCCGGAGCACCTGGAGGAAGCCGAGACCAATAAGGAAATAGGCTAAAAAAACTGCACCGATAAAGGAAAGCCCCACCAGAAGGAGAGAACGCCTATCGTAACGCCGCAATGCGATAAAACTCAGGAAAAACAGCAGGGTCGAAAATGCGCAGGGGTTAATCCCATCCAGAAGGCCCGCAGAAAAAATAGTGGCAAGAATTCCCAGGGACTTTCCGAAGCTTTGAGATTCGGCAAGGCGGTCGAGGCCAAGCTCCCCACCAGATGGGGTTGCCCCCGAACCTTGAACTATTACGCCCCTCTTCGGACTTTGCTCCGATTGGTCCTGTGTTGCAAGGGACTGCCCGGACTGGTTGTCCAAAACAAGGGCAGGCCTGAGCTTACCGGTCTCCCGAAGGGCCGCAAGCTCCAGTGGGACATTTGTTTCAATTTCAGTGGAGCCCCGGTATACATTATTTCCGATAAAAAGGACGGGGAAAACTGTGAACATAAGCCCCCGTTCTGCCAGCATATCAACACAGCGTTTGTACCCTTCGGCGGAAAGGATATCGTAGGTCTCCAGATCCAGCTGCACACCGGAAGCGGCTTCGTATTTCTTTTTCTGCACATATAAAAACACATCGCAGTGGCTGCAGCCGGTTTCGGTAAAATACACGCCCCGGATTACGGGCTTGGTCCCCGCATCAGGAACCCCATCCTGGGCTGCCAGGGGGGACATCAATATGAAAAGAAAGATAGTTATGTTGATGAATGAACGGTGCTTCACAGTCGCTTCTCCCAGTAGCCCACATTAAGCCAGGTGCCGAATTTGTAGCCCACCTCGGTAAACTCCCCCACCTTGCGAAAACCAAAGTGCTCATGCAGGGCCTGGCTCGCCGGGTTAGGCATGGCAATACCCGCGATAACCAGGTGCAGGCCATCCTCCCGGAGCGCGTCCAGGAGCTGGCTGTACAGGGCAGTC
>JAAYUZ010000096.1 GCA_012517385.1 Treponema sp.
GCTACCACCGATTCGCGGCATTATGCGAGCCTCTGCCAGGCGGTTTACCGTTTTGGACCCCTGGAGCTACCACCTGAAGAGGTCAGCCGCATCCATGGTCATGATGAACGGATATCCCTGGAAAATTTTGCAAAGGGCATCTCCTTTTATGAGAAACTATTTGAACAGCTTTAAATAAACAATAGAGACTTTTAAGGATCTACTATGGAGCAAACACAACAGAAAACCAGTGCAGTAAAAATTGGGACCAAGGCCTTTATGCTCTCAGCCCTGATCATTCTTCTCCTCATGATATTCTCCGGATTTTTAACCAAACTGCTGCCCTCGGGAGAATTCCAGCGAATTACCGAAAACGGAAAGACCCTCGTTGTGCCCGGCACGTATTCGATTATTGAAAAACCACCATATCCGGCCTGGCGCTGGTTTACCGCCCCCGTGGAAGTGCTGTTTGCTCCAGGAAATCTTGCCCTCATCACAATCATTATTTTCATTCTATCGGTGGGAGGATCCATAGCTATTCTGGAAGGAGCGGGGGTGATGGAAGAGCTGATAAAAATCCTGGTTCGCCGCTTTTCCCGTAGAAAATACCTCCTGATTGCGCTCCTCATCCTCTTTTTTATGACCGTGTCCAGCTTTATAGGGGTCTACGAAGGCCTCGTACCAATGATTATTTTTCTTGTACCCCTGGCTATTTCATTAGGCTGGGATTCCCTGACAGGACTTGGCATCAGCCTCCTCCCCCTGGCCTTTGGCTTTGCCAGTGCAGTTACCAATCCATTTACTATTGCGGTAGCCCAGCGAATTGCGGACCTCCCCCTCTTTTCCGGCTCCTGGTTACGAATCATATTCTTCTTTACCGTTTATGGCCTTGTTACCGCCTATGTGATTATTCATGCAAAAAGGGTAGAAAAACATCCGGAGCTGTCCTTGAGCTTTGCAGATGATGAAAAGATCCGCCAGCATCTGGCACTCCAGAAAAAAGCAGAGACTGAAACACCTCAGAATGTTGTTAGAAATGAAGGAGGTACATTAAAAAGCAAGGCCCTCCTCTGGTTCAGCCTTTGTATAGCCCTGGCCATGGCAATTGTGTTTGCCACCGCCCGCTCTCCCGGTCTTTCAGATCTGGCATTTCCTATCATGGCCCTGCTCTTCCTTGCAGGAGGCATTGGCGGAGGCAAAATCACAAAGATGAAGGGGGTGGAGATCTGGAAAAGTTTTATCCAGGGGGCGGTAAATCTGGTCCCAGGAATAATTTTAATATTGATGGCCTACAGTGTTAAACACATTATAGTAAATGGCAAAATAATGGACACCATCCTGAATGGAGCCGCAAACCTAATTCAGGGATCAAAGCCCCTGACTGCAGCATTTTTGGTCTATGGTACAACCCTGGTGATGAACTTTTTCATCGGTTCTGCCAGTGCGAAGGCTTTCCTCATGATGCCCCTCCTCAGTCCCCTGGCAGACCTGGTTGGCATTACCCGGCAAACCGCGGTCCTGGCCTTTGATTTTGGGGATGGGTTTTCAAATATGCTATTCCCCACCAATGCGTTGCTGCTGATAGCCCTGTCGTTTACCGTAGTAAGTTACCCCAAATGGATTGCCTGGACCTGGAAACTCCAGCTTATGATCCTTGGTATAACCTCGGTCTTTTTAGCCATTGCGGTGACAATCCACTTTGGACCCTTTTAAACTTTGCTCCTATCCCACA
Source organism: Treponema sp. (assembly GCA_012517385.1). Taxonomy (GTDB): domain Bacteria; phylum Spirochaetota; class Spirochaetia; order Treponematales; family Breznakiellaceae; genus Gracilinema. Next base: position 1,712 of record JAAYUZ010000096.1, read on the forward strand.
GGACTGGAAATTCGGGAAGCATCTCGATTGCCCGGGGCAGGAGTCCGTTGGCCCAGGCAAGAAAGAGGCCATAGTTGGTTACGGGGATCCCCAGGGCACTCAGGGTTTCGAGCCGGTGTTTCATGGCCTGGCCGGTCATCATACAACCGGCACAATGAATGACGATATCATCGGGAGTGATGTCCTCAGGGAGCTGGCGTACCGTCTGGAAGCGTGCATTGGGGGTCACGAGGCGGCCAAAAAGCCGGGGGATCTTAACGGATGCGATATCGTCGGCGCCCCGATGGTGAGAACAGGCTTCCATGACAAAGACCCGGCCGCCGGGCTTAAAAGAAGAGAGGCTCCGCAGACCCTGCACGAGGGATGCCAGCTCCCCCTTTTTCCGGGCAAAAAGGATAGAAAAACTTGTAAGCGGCTGGTCATCATCAATATCGGCGGCAACCTTGGAAAAAACCTGGCTGTCGGTGATGACCAGTTTAGGCCGTTCCGTAAAGCTCCGGTAGGCTTCATAGAGTTCCCGTTCCTTGACCACCGTTACCCGGCAGTCCCGGTCCAGCGCATCCCGGATAGTTTCCACCTGGGGCTGGATGAGGCGCCCTCTGGGAGCTGCCAGGTCGATGGGCACCACTAATAAGAGGTGGTCCCCTTCATTCACAAGACCGTCCAGAGGACCAGCCTCAAAGACCGCTTTTTGAGCCAGGGCTGCCAGGGCTCGCCTGAGCTCTGCCCCGCCGTTCCGGGAATTATTATCCACCAACACAAAGGGCAGCCCCTTTGCCGCCAGGGAGTCGAGCCAGGCCTGTTTCTGTCCTTGGACCGGCAGATCCCCATGGGTTACCGCAAACACCAGGGGTTTCCCGCCAGCAAGGAGCTTATTTGCAAGCTCGGCTTCGGCGGGCTCCGGGGGCCGGTTTGCCGCAGTAACAAACACATGGGCCGATGCGGTGGCCAGGCGGTTCCCGGTTTTCTCAAGCCGTTTCCGGCCCAATTCACCCTCGTCATCGATGCCCGCCGTATCTACGAAGGCAACCGGGCCCCATCCGGGGAGTTCCATCTTACGGGTCACCGGGTCCGTGGTGGTCCCCGGAACGGGAGACACAATGGAGACTTCCTTTTCAAAAAGGGTGTTTATCAAACTGGATTTCCCCGCATTGCGGAGCCCCACCACTACAATAGAGGCTGATTCCGATAGGGGACTCTGCAAACCAGCACTGGGACCGGGGTCCCTCAACGTATTCACATGCGCCGTTTCTTCCATATTAAAGGCGCTCCTTAGAATCCGGTAATGATGACGAACTTGCTTGTTGCGGCCCCTCTGGCTGTGTCGGCTCTGCCGCAGTGGCCGGCTCTGCCGCAGTGGCCGGCTCTGCCGCTGGGGTTGAATCTGCCGCTGTGGCCGGCTCTGCCACTGAGGTCGAATCTGTTGCTGGGGTCGAATTTGCCGCAATGTTCGGCTCTGCCGTTGTGGCCGGCTCTGCCGCAGATGATGAAGGGGATGTCAATAAAAAGGAAAACCGGGCCTTTATTACTTCCCTATCCAGGCCAGTGAGGCGGGAGAGTTCATCAATATATTGATGAACCTTCGCGTCCCTATCGGCTGTAGTTGCCCCGGCGCCTGACTGCCAGTCGGCGGCAAGAGCCTTGAGTGTCTCGTAGGGGAGGTCCTTCCTGAGCAGGTTCAGCAATGCCCGGGACTGGAGTATATTCTGAATACAGCGTTCAGGCCGAACCTGCAGGGCCGGGAGCAGGTCCCGGGACAGGGTGTTGAGGGCCCGTTCCAGATCTGAGGCAGAGCCGATAAAGGCATCCACCATAAAGGGGGTAAAGGCGTTTAGCTGGAGGAAGCCCTCCTGGGCGTAATGCGGAATGGATGCGGCCCGGTGTTGGGCCCGGATGGCCAGTCCCATGGCAAATTCCAGCAATACGGGGTTCGTTTTAACGGGCATGGCGGTAGAACCCCATTGCAGAGCCGGATGCTCCAGTTCACCCACCACGGTCGATGTATAAAACATAAGGTCCCGGCATAGCTTTACGATATTGGCACCGATCAAGGCAAACCCATTGGCCACCTCAGAAAAATCGTCCCGCTGGGCAACCGCATCGGTGAGATTCTGGCTGCGCTGCAAGGGGAGCCCCGTAAGCCTGCGGAGCTGCTGTTCCGCCGCAAAAAGATAGGCTGCGGAAGCGCCGAGGCCTGTGCCGGTGGCGGTTCCCCCCAGGGGAATGGTTCGGGCCCGCTCTTTTAATTTACCCAGCCTCCAGCGGTCCCGCTCTGCCGAACCTGCCCAGGCGGAGGCCACCTGGGATAGGTCCATGGGAAGGGCGTCCTGCCATTCGGTGCGGCCCATGATGGTGATACCCCGCCAGGCCTGCTCCCGTTCTACCAGGGCTTCCTGGAGAGCAATGACTGCTGACTCAAGACTGCGGATCCGGCGTTGAATGACAATGATGGCAGCGGTGCTTACCACATCGTTGGTGGACTGGGAACGGGCTCCATCATCAAGAAAATGAAACAGATCAGGCCGTCCCAGACGCTGGGCCACCTCGTCGGCAAGCACTTCACAGATATTCATGTGCAGACTGGTCCCGGCCCCGCCCTGGGCCAGGTCCAGGGGGAACCGGTGGTCAAGACGGCCCGAGCGGATGTCCGCCAGGACCTGGAGCACCCTTTCAAACACAGAGTCCGGCCAGGGATGTTCGGTCTCCTGCAGGGCCCGGAGGGCCGCTTCCTTAACCTCCCCCAGGGCCTGTATAAACTCGCTGGGCGTCCGGTATTGCGGTAACTGGCCGCCTCCGGCCGGGCCGTAGCCGAAGTTCCGGATGGCCGCCATGGTCTGTTCCATACTCATAGGGCATCCCCCCGTTCCCAGCTCAGCCTGAGGCCCCGGCCCATAACCCGGACCGACAGACAGCCCACACACTGGAAACCCGATTCATCAATACAAATTTTGCCGGGATACAATAGATAGTGCTTTTTATGCAGCACCGGGGTGATGTTCGGCATGAGTACATTAGCCCCCGCCTCGAGCATCTGTTCCCGGCCCTCGGGATGTATGGTCCCCGCGGCGGTCGTGGCCGGGATGTGGCAGAGGGGCACCGCAAGACGGAGCAGGGCCGTAGCTCGGATTGACCGCTCCAGGTCTCCACCCCTTGCTCCGCCAAGGGGTGTCTCCGGATGGGGTATAAAGGGGCCTACCCCGCCCATTTCCATCTTAAGACTCTGGGCAAGCAGTATGTTCTGTATGAGGGTTTCATCGGTTTCCCCGGGGAGGCCCGTCATAAAGCCCGAACCAAGCTGGAGCCCCGCCGCCCGTACATCCTCCAGCGCCTTTAGTCGGCGCTTCAGACTGATGCCGCCCCGGAGGTACCGGTGCAGTTCCGGATCGGAAGTCTCGAACCGCATCAGGTAGCGGTCAGCCCCCGCCGCCCGGAGTTCCTCATATTCCCGGCGGCTTCTGATGCCAAAACTCAAGGTGATGGCGGCCTCCGGCCCGGCGGCAGCCCGGGCAGTTTCGGTGAGCCTTAAAAGCCCCTCCCCGGCCAGGGCAGGGTCTTCTCCGCCCTGGAGCACAAAGGTCATAAACCCGGCCCGCCGCCCCGCCCGTATCGTCTCCGCCAGTTCCTCATGGCTCAGCCGGTACCGGACCGCCCCGCTGTTGCTCCGCCGGATCCCGCAATAGAGACAATCCATGGCACAGTGATTGGTCACTTCTATGAGGCCCCGGAGGAGCACCCTGTCCCCATGAACCGCGTCGGCGGTCTTCCGGGCCAGGGCCTTAAGCTCATCCAGGGGAAGGGCCGCAAGCTCCCGGATTTCCGCTTCGGAGGCGGGCCGGGGATAGGTAGCGGACCGGGGATAGGATGCGGGCTGGGAACAGGGGGCAGACCGGGGATAGGGTGCGGCCGGTGCAGCTGCTGAGCTCATGGAGGTGCTGTCAGGGGCTGCCGCCGGGACCGTAGCTGAACGGCCAGGGTCAGCGCCGAGGTCTTCGGGGTACATTGCCGGAACCCCAGGTTCGTTCATCAATCTAATGCTCATAGATACAGGTCCCGGGCCCCCGCCTCGGTCTCTTTAAGAGCCGTATCCAGGTAGCGCTTGCCCTTAGGAGTGGCATCGTTCTTCATTTTCTGGATGAGGGCGAGACCCTTTTCCCGGGTGGCGGGAGAAGCATAGTCATAGAGATATTCCGCAAAGGACACAAGTCCATTGGGAAGACAGAATTCCTTGATAAGCCCGGGCTTGGCCAGGTCCATAAAGTCGGCGCCGGTCCGGCCCTTGCGGTAACAACCGGTACAGAAACTGGGCACATAACCATCATCAATCAGGTCCGAGATAGTCTCCTCCAGACCCCGCAAATCTCCGATGGCAAACTGGGCAGGATGCTGGTCCTGAGTTTCAGCGGCAGTCTGTGCCCCATGGCCAATACCGGCTTCTTCAGTGTCCTTCTTTTCCTCATAGCCCCCCGGGTCGGTCCGGGAACCGGCGGAAATCTGGCTTACCCCATAGGCGAGGAGTTCCTTGCGGAACTCGGTCCGTTCCCGGGTAGAGAGGATAATCCCCACCGAAGGCCGGGCAATACGGAGGATGGCAATAATTTTACGGAAATCGTCGTCGGACACCGGGTTCGGCACTACTTCGGCCCAGGGAGCCCCCGGGGCATATTCGATACGGGGAACGCTCACCGTATGGGGCCCCCAGCCGAAGGTTTCTTCCAGGTGCCGGGCATGTTCCAGCATGGCTACGAGTTCGTAACGCCAGGAGCCAAGGCCGAAAAGGGCTCCAAGCCCGATATCATCACAGCCCCCTTCCATGGCCCGGTCCATCACATAGAGCCGATACAGGTAGTCCACCTTGGGACCCGACGGGTGGGCCCTCCGGTACAGTTCCGGGTCATAGGTTTCCTGGAAGCAGACATAGGTTCCAATCTGGGCCTGTTTAAGGGCCCGAAAGCCCTCCACATCCAGGGGGGCCAGCTCCACGTTAATCCGCCGCACCCGGGCCTTTCCAAGGCGTATCTTGTAGCAGGTTTCAATTGCCTTAAGGGTATATTCCAGGGATTGTCTGGGAGATTCACCGGAAATAATCAGCAGCCGTTTATGCCCCTGGGAAAGGAGAATCTCGGTCTGCCGGGCAATTTCATCCATAGAAAGGACAACCCGCTTCATCTCCCGGTTATCCAGGCGGAAGCCGCAATAGACGCAGTTATTCACACAGTAATTACCCGTATAGAGGGGGGCAAACAGAACCATTCGTTTACCGTAAATCTGCTCTTTCACCCAGCCGGCGGTGGCTAGCAGGGCCTTCATCTGGTCCGGGTCCTCGATTGCAGCAAGCTCCGCCGCTTCCTCCGCAGTAAGCCCCTGCAGGGTCCTGGCCTTTTCCAGAATGGCTTCTACACGGTGAGCGCTCGGCGCAGGACACCGGGAAAGTTCAGAAAGTTTTGAATAATCCAAAAAGGTTGATGGAAACCCGCTGGCCTCTGCGGTTTCCCCGAGGCTATCGGCCGCGGCCGCTACAACTGGATTCGATGCCGATGCGAACCCTACCCCTTCATCAATCTGCTCAACTGTCTTCATTGGAATCCTCCCGGTATCCCGTCAGAACCGATTTGACCTGGACGCCCGACAGCCGCCCCAGGGGGCCTGTAAGCGCACCGATCTGGTCCGTCGTTCCTTCGACGACCAGGGAAATGACCTGTACGCCCTTGTCCCGAAAGGGCATGCCGAGACGTCCCTGGATAATGTGGTTATGGGATGAGAGGATTTGATTAACCTGGCCAACCGATTCGCGGCCCTGGATAAGGATGGCTACAACGCCAATTCTCTTCTCCATTGGAAACTCCTTTGGATCCGATATGGACAAATGAAGTGCACCTTGAGGTTGGGACAATCCTCCCTCTCAGTCGCTTTTATTTTATCGATTATTTTTTATCGAGTCAAGGGGCCCAATGCCTCATTTATTATTGCAGAACCACACACCAGTGTTTGTCCGTAGGGCGGTACAGGAATATATAAGAAGTAGAAGCAGCAGGGGTAAATTGAATATTATGGTTTGCATCGCCAGCATCTGCAAATTGACTCAAAACTATAACCGTCCCTGAAATGTCAGCGGCTTGAACAAGGGTTGGATCATAGGCACTGCTTAATTCAAGCCAGCCATACCAATAATCGCTTCCTTCTTTAAACTTGAATTGGTAAGAGATTCCTCCGGAGAGGGACCGGCTCACCTCCAGGATAGAGCTATCGGCGGAAGAAGGACTCATCGCTATCCCACTTGTCCAATTCGAGAGGGTTCCCATAAGGCTGACCGTACTTTGTGGGGTGCCGCTTCCATAGGGTATATCATTCATGAGGGTTACTCCAGTGGCTCCACTTTCCAGAGCCAGGACACGCACTCCATAGCCTGCTACATTGTTCACGGTAATGACGGATGAACCGCTTGACCAGCTTACATCGTTGTTCCCAAAGAGGGTGTGTACCGCCTCGGGGGCCTGCGTGAGGGTAAGGCTAAAGGTTGACTGTACAGCACCGGTATTCATGACAACCAGAGTCCGTTCGTCCCCCAGGCTCCGTTCATAGGCAAAAACACCACCCTGATTCTTAATAAGCTGATAAGCACCCCTGCGAAGGCTCGCCCGTTCCTTTCTCAAGGTGATCAGGGCCTTGTGCCAGGAAAGAAGGCTTGTGCCATCGCTTTTCTGAGTAGATGCGCCAGTCCAGTCAAAGGGCTGGCGGAGGTTTATATCATTTCCGGCAGCTCCGGTCATGCCAATTTCATTCCCATAGTACAAAAATGGGGTACCAGGGCCGGTAAGCTGCAGGGCAGCCTGCAGGCGAACCTTGGCGGCATCACCATTAAAGGTTGTCATGGGGCGGCTTACCACATTGTCATGATTTGAGGTAAAAGTTCCCATCCAGCCTCCGGCGGGAACTACCGAAGTCTGGACCCACTGCCAGTGACCGTTTAAGGCATTTGTATCAAGAGTAGCAGCAGCATACGCAAAGGGGAAATCAAGCGTCATGTGAAAACCCGGAACAGCATCCTTATTCATATACTGCACCAGATTAGTATGATCGCTGGTCCAGTTCTCTGCAACCATAAATTTGGCATACCCAGCGCTTGCATATTCATCCAGCAGAGATCGGACCTTCTGCCAATGCTGGAATGTCTTGGGCTGATCCGCATACCCAGAGCCATTGGTATTCCAGTCTTCGTACAGGTACTTTACCGCGTCAATGCGCATGCCATCGAATCCAAAATTAAGCCAGTTCAGGAACACATCTGCCATGGCATCCCGAACATCGGGATTATCATAATTGAGGTCAGGCATACCTTCCCAGAAAATACCATAATAGTAGGATCCATTTCTTGGTCCATGAAAATCACTGTATGTATCCCAGCCGGTCCATCCGCTGGGCCTGGGATTTCGCCAGATAAACCAGTCACGATAGGAGCTGCTGGTACTGCCTGCGGACTGGATAAACCAGGGATGCTGATTAGAAACATGGTTGGGAACATAATCAAAAATGATACGCATTCCGCGACTATGGACCTGCTGAATCAGGGTTTTAAGGTCATCGTTGGTTCCAAGCCGGGAGTCTACGGTATAAAAATCTATTGCATCATAGCCATGCAGATTGCTGCTCGTGCTGTTAGAACGGAAAATCGGGGAAAGCCATATGGCTGTAACTCCCAGATCATTCTGCAGATAACCCAAGTTATTGAGTATACCCTGTAGATCCCCTATGCCATCATTACCGTCTGAATCGGCAAAGGCAGGAACCCAAAGATGGTAAAAAACTGCATCCTTATACCAGTTATTGTCCGCAGTATGCAGACTATTGCTGGTATCGGGATTCACCTGTTTTATAGAATGAAAATAGTCCCCTGTTATGAGATCATTGGAATAATAGGGCTCAGTTTCAGGATTAGGATTGCAGCCAGAAAATGCTGCAGCAACAATAAAAAAGATGCTTATTGCACGAAAAACGCGAAGAAAAAAGCGAGAATCTTTCATGAAAAGCTCCTGGTATGGTGGAAAAACCCGTTATTATAAACCGGTTTAGCCTTTCATCAATATATACTATTTATTCAGATTTAACTCAAGTCCAAAGGCGATTCCTGGCATCAGACCGATAAGGGGCTGTTCTCCCCACATAAGGGGGTACTTTATATAGGGTTCTACAAACCATCCGGACCTTACAACATTCCAGGTATAGCCTATATCGAAGATGGCTCCCCCGGTTATTTCCGGGCCAAATCCCCGATTACCATACAGTCCGGTGATATATGTTCCAATATAAAGTCCTTCGATGCCGGTTCCAAAGGGTTTATACCGCACGCCAGCCCATCCATTAAGAAACCATATTGAACCTTCGGGCATGTTTACCCATCGACCTTCGATATTGAAGGTTACATGATTCCAGAAGGCCCATTCAAAACCCATACCCGCCCCAAAACCCCCTGCATCCATGCTTATACGCGTAGGTTGTGGATCAAGCCTTATGGAAAATTGCGGGCGAGCCCCTCCATAGCGCTAAGACCGGTCGCAATACAAACACCGATAAGAATTACTGTGAAACCCTTCTCCATCTCCCCTACAGCTCCTTTCTAGGAGTTTGTCGGACTTGTCCGTTTTTTATTAAAAAATGGCGGCAAGCCGCAATTTTTACCTTGCAAACTCCAAAAGGAGCCGGGTATACAGTGATTTTTCGAGACTAAGGGGCACCCTTAGTCTCGAAAAATCTACAAGTCCGACAGGCTGCTAGAATGCTACAACCATTATAAAACAGAAAAGACCATAAGGCCATTGAACAGCGAAGGGAGATAAAGCGACAGCTTAAAGCATTCCAGAAAGCTGTCTTGAGAACCTTGGATGCCTAATCCTTGGGGGATCATCTTCCTTCAGATCTCAGAGCCGCATCCCCCAGTATCCTGTCCTTACTCAGCAAAAAAGGACAGGACTATATATAAATCATCGTCTATGGTAATGATGAGCAGAGCAATAGGGGTGTAAAGCTACACCAGGGAGATGGTAATGGATTGGTCTACCAGAATGATGCAGGCAATTGATTACTTAGAGACTCATTTACAAGGTCCAGTGGATATGGAAAAAGCGGCAGAACTGGCCAACTGCTCTTTATTTCATTTCTGCAGAATGTTCGAAGTCATTTTTGGAGTAAGCCCTGGAGAATACCTGCGGCGCCGCAGGCTTAGTCTTGCTTCTCTGGATTTGGCTGCGAACAAGGATAAAGTAATCGATGTTGCCCTGCGATATGGGTGGGAAAGTCCAGAGTCCTTTACAAAGGCTTTTAAGCGATGTTTTGGTATAAAACCATCACAAGCTCGGGATGCAACCTGTCCACTGGAAACATGGCCTCCTATAAAACTTACTATACTGCTCAAAGGAGATAGGACTGTGAAATACCGTATTGAACAATCACCAAGCTTGGATTTCGTGGGTGTATCCATAAGGACCACCAGCACAGACAATCAGAATCTGAAGACTATCCCGCATTTCTGGGAACAAAAATACAAGGAAGGGCTAGTGCAATCCCTTGATAAGAAGTGCGGGAAGATGGGGATGATGGGGGTTTGTTACTATTACAATCCTGCGGATAACAGTTTCGCCTATGCTATCGCGGTAGAAAAGGGAACCCATGACATCAAAGATTTTCCTGCGGGGTGCCAGGTACTAACCATTCCACCTGCAACCTATGCGATCTTTGAATGTAGGGGGCCTATGCCTCACGCTATTCAGGAAGGCTGGAAACAGATCTATTCAGAATGGTTCCCTGCTTCTGAATATGAACATGCGGGGACTCCTGACTTTGAAGTCTACCCACCGCAGGATGATCCATCAATAAATGCAAACAGCCCAAATTTTAGAACTGAAATCTGGATACCAATTAAAAAGAAGGTACGTAAATAATAAATACAGGGTGTCCTCCTGCTCATTTATATAAATGTTTAGGAGGCACCTATTCATAATAGATTGATACACCGCCAGAGATGGTTTGATTGACCGCTTCCTGAAACACCCGAACCGCCTCTGTAACATTTCGCTGTGAAACCTGTTCGTAGATAGAGCGGATATTCTTGTAGAGTTTATCCTTTCCATGGAGCTGAATATAGCGTTTCCAGAGCATAATAACCGGGGTCCTGAAAGAATAAAAAATTAGGGGCAAGAGGGTATTCCCTGACAGAACACCAATCTCATAATGAAAACAGAAGGCCGCCTCCGCAGCGGCTTGAGGGTTCTCCGCTGCAGCATAACGATCCAGGTGGCCCTTAATTACCTTGATGTCCTCATCGGTCATCCGCGGTATAGCCAGTTCAAGGGCCAGGGTCTCGAGGACAAGCCGCAGCTCCAGGATCGATTTTATTTCCTGTTTTCCCAGCATGCCTCCGTTAAAATTCATAATTGATAAGAGGGTCTCGCTGGTACCCTTCCGTCTGTAATCCGCAACAAAAGCACCTGAACGGGGTTTAATTTCCAGAAATCCCTTGCGGGCCATTTCCATAAGCCCCGCATTCACTACGGCCCGGCTCACCCCCATGGCTTCGGCAATTTCCCGTTCAGAGGGCAATTTTGAACCAATCGGGAGTTTACCTGAAAGAATCTGGGCTTCCATCTCCTTAATAAAAAGCTCCTTAAGACTCGGAGCCTGCAGTCTGGGCAGTTCCATGTATTACCTCCATCACTGACACTGGTCATACCAGATACCAAAAAGTATTATATGCTAAGGATGTAAATATATCAATATATTATAGAAATTTATTTAAATATATATTTTTTTATTGACTTATTTGAAAATCTGGTATACCATAATGCCAACTGGGGGTATACCCCCCGCTTAATCCCTCTTCTACGTTTATAAGAGATTACCCATGAATACATTCAGAGTTTTGGAAATCAAGAAAACCGTTTTCAGTGGAAACGATGAACGGGCAAAAAAACTCCGGAACGACCTGGAACAGCGGGGAGTTTTTTTGTTGAATGTGATGTCCTCACCCGGTTCAGGGAAAACCACCACGCTGGTCAGAACCATCCTTTCCATGAAAGAGCAATTTAACATTGGGGTTATGGAAGCTGACATCGACTCCGATGTGGATGCATCCACCATTGCAGCCACCGGAGTAAAGGTCATCCAGCTCCATACGGGCGGCATGTGCCATCTGGATGCGGAAATGACCCGGGAAGGCCTGGATAACTTTGACATACAGGGACTGGATCTGGTGTTCCTGGAAAATGTGGGGAACCTGATCTGCACCGCCGAATACGATACCGGTGCGGCCCGAAGCATCATGATCCTCAGTGTCCCTGAAGGAGACGATAAACCCCTTAAATATCCGGTGATGTTCCAGAAGGTAGATGCCATTCTTGTTAATAAGATTGATGCCCTGCCCCTCTTTGATTTTAATCTGGACCGCTTTAAAAAACATATTGGTGCCTTGAATCCCAGGGCAGCTATTTTCCCAATTTCTGCAAAAACCGGTGAAGGTATGGAAGCCTGGATTTCCTGGCTCACCAACGAAGTCACTTCCTGGAAAACTATACATACTAATCAACAAGGGGCATAATATGGCGCGGGAAAAAATTCTGGATCTGGCAAACAAAATCAGTAAAACAAAGCGGGGTGCAAAGGACGAGATAAAACCGGAATACCCGGAGTATCAGATCCTGGATCCCATCGTCACCGATGAAATGGCCGACGTAGCCCTGCAGGTCGAGTTCAGAAAACCCCAGACCGCAGAACAGATCGCGAAACGGTGCGGCAAATCGGTGGAAGAAACAACAAAACTGCTCTGGGACCTGGCGTACGCAGGCGTTACCGTAGTGAATAAGATTGATGGGGTGGATCAGTTCTGGCATGAGGTCTGGGTGCCTGGCCACATGGAAATGATCGTAAACAACAAGGAAAATGTCCGTAAACATCCGGAAGTAGCCCGGGCCTTTGATGCCTATGGTAAACGAAAGGGGCCCCTGGCGGCAGGGAACTTCCCCGTCGGTGCGGGCCCAATGCGGGTAATCCCGATTCAGAAAGCCATAGATGGCGAAACCCGCCATGCCTCCTTTGAAGAAGTGGAAAAATACATTAACGATGCATACCTGATTTCAGTCTCCGATTGTTCCTGCCGGACTTCCCGGGAAGTGATGGGAGAGGGCTGCGGCCACCTGAAGGAAGATATGTGTATTCAGCTGGACCATGCGGCTGAATATTATATCCGAACCGGCCGGGCCCGTCAGGTTACCAAAGAAGAGGCATTGGAGATTATGCACCGGGCAGAAGAAAATGGCCTCATGCACAGTATCCCAAACCTGGACGGCCCGGGACATACCCACGCCATCTGTAACTGCTGCGGCTGCGGTTGCTTCTCCAACCGTATCGCCAATATGTACCGGAACCCCGACATGGTCCGCTCCAACTTTGTTGCCCAGGTAGATGCGGACAAATGTGTTGCCTGCGGTGAATGTGTCGAGAACTGCCCCTCCAATGCAGCCAAGCTGGGTCAGAAAATCTGCACCACCGAAGCGGAACGCAAAAAGGTGAACCGGGTCCTGCCCTATGACACCGAATGGGGGCCCGAACAGTGGAACCCGGACTACCGTATCAACAAAAAAGTAGTAGAAGACACCGGTTCCAGCCCCTGTAAGGCAGGCTGCCCTGCCCATATTGCCGTCCAGGGCTATATCAAACTGGCTTCCCAGGGCCGTTATATGGAAGCCCTGGAACTCATCAAAAAAGAAAATCCCTTCCCCGCGGTCTGCGGACGCATCTGCCCCCGCAAGTGCGAATCCCAGTGTACCCGGGGAGACCTGGATGACCCCGTCGCGGTGGATGAAATTAAGAAATTCATTGCCGAAAAGGATCTCCATGCAGAGAGCCGCTATATTCCCCAGAAGCGACACGATTATGGCAATAAAATTGCCGTCATCGGCGCCGGACCTGCGGGCCTTTCCTGTGCCTATTTCCTGGCTCTGGACGGCTACCAGGTTACGGTGTTTGAAAAGGAACAGAAGCTCGGCGGTATGCTCACCTTCGGTATCCCCGCCTACCGGCTCGAAAAGGATGTTATCGATGCAGAAATCGATATTCTGCGGCACCTGGGCGTAACCTTTAAAACCGGTGTGGAGGTCGGAAAGGACATCACGATTCCCGAACTCCGCAAACAGGGGTATGAGGGCTTTTATATCGCTATCGGCGCCCAGGCTGGCCGGAAGCTCGGTCTTGAAGGAGAAGATGCCCAGGGGGTCTTCGCCGGGGTGGATTTCCTCAGAATGGTAAATCTGGGTCAGAAGGTAGATATTCAGGGCAAGGTCATCGTTATCGGCGGAGGAAACGTAGCCATCGATGTGGCCCGGACAGCTAAACGGGCCGGAGGCGAGCAGGTCAGCATGTACTGCCTGGAAAGCCGCAAGGAAATGCCCGCCCTGCCAGAAGAAATTGAAGAAGCCATGGAAGAAGGGATTACTATAGAAAACGCCTGGGGTCCCCGGCGGATTCTGGTAAAGGACGGCAAGGTGATTGGGGTGGAATTTAAAAAGTGCACCAGGGTTTTCGATGACAATGGCCGCTTTAATCCTGCCTTTGATGAGAACACCTCCATTACGGTAGAGGCAGACCGGGTACTCCTGTCGGTCGGTCAAGCCATCAACTGGGGCAAGCTCCTGGAAGGCACCACCATAGAACTGAACCCCAACAAGACCATTAAGGTAGATCCAGTAACCTTCCAGACCTCTGAGCCGGATGTGTTTGCCGGCGGCGATGTGGTCACCGGCCCCAAATTTGCCATCGACGCTATTGCCCTTGGTAAGGAAGGGGCCATCTCCCTGCACCGCTATGTCCATAAGGGCCAGAGCCTGGTGCTCGGCCGGCTGAAACGGGATTACAAGCCTATCGACAAGGAAAACCTGAACCTGGAAGGCTACGACGCAATCCCCCGCCAGCGGCCAATCGTAGAGGTCAAGGAAGCAGAAAAACTCAGCTTCCGGGACGTCCGCGGGGTACTTACCGAAGAGCAGGTTAAAAAGGAAACCGAACGGTGTCTCAGCTGCGGTGCAACGGTTATCGAGGAATTCATGTGCCTGGGCTGCGGCCAGTGTGTAACCCGCTGTAAATTCGATGCCATTAAACTGGTGCGCCGGTATAACGCGGAACAACTGCCCTACGAAAAGATTAAACCCACCGTTATCAAATATATCCTGAAACGGAAGGTAAAAATTGCAGGCAAGAAGGTCCTGACCAATCTGGGATCCATCTTTGGCAAAAAAGAAGCAAAGGGAGAACCCACGTGCACGAATTAGGCATCATGATGCACATCGTGGAGACCGTGGAAACCTTCGCCCGGGACCAGGGGGTAGAAAAGATTAAAACCTTGGTCCTTCAGGTGGGGGAAGAATCACCGGTTGTTCCCCAGTATCTCAAGGCCTGCTATCCTGCGGCGGTGGATGGAACCACACTGCAGGATACGGAACTGGCAATAGAAATAATACCCGGCAGGGATTTTCTCATCAAAGAGATTATCGCCTGCTAATCTGTAAGTTACCAAAGGAGTTTCGTTATGCACATGGCAGATGCACTGATATCGCCCCAGGTGGGAGCTATGATGTGGGCAGCTACGGCAGCCACCGGGGCCTATTGTATTAAGAAGATTCAGGTTGATGAACACCAGGGTCCCATCGCCTTGGCGGGAATTCTGGGAGCCTTTGTGTTTGCTGCCCAGATGATAAACTTTTCCATCCCCGGCACCGGCTCCAGCGGCCATATCGGCGGCGGTCTTCTGCTCACAATCCTCCTGGGCCCCCATCTGGCCTTTCTCACCATGGCATCCATTCTGCTCATTCAGGCCCTCTTCTTTGCCGACGGGGGACTCCTAAGCTACGGCTGCAATGTATTTAACCTGGCCTTTTACACCTGTTTTATAGCCTACCCCTTTATTTATAAACCCCTGGCAAAGAAGGTGCGTTCAAACAAGGCAGCCCTTATCCTGGCCGCAGTTCTGGGGCTCCAGATGGGGGCCTTTTCGGTGGTGCTGGAAACCCTCTTTTCAGGGAAGACCGAGCTGCCCTTTAGCACCTTTGTGTTGCTGATGCAGCCCATTCATCTGGCCATCGGGCTTGTTGAAGGCTTGATAAGCGCCGCAATTGTTGCCTTTGTAGAAAAAAGCGCTCCCCAGCTGCTGAACCAGGGAGCCGGGAATATCCAGGAACAGAGTACTTCGGCACTGCAGAAACTTATGGCAGTTATGGTTGTGGCTACCTTGCTTACCGGCGGCATCCTTTCCTGGTTCGCCTCGGAACACCCCGACGGCCTGGAATGGTCTATTCAAAAAGTTACCGGTTCAACTGAGTTGGAAGCCCCTTCACCAGTCCATGGGGTCTTTTCTGCGATACAAGAGACCCTTGCGCCTTTACCTGATTATTCCCTTAAAACCAGTGGTGAACCCCCATCGGGTTGGCTGCAAACCCATTGGGGTACCAGCCTTTCCGGTATAGTTGGCGCACTGCTTACCTTTATGATAGTATTGGGTCTGGGTTTCACCTTAAAGCGAAAAACTGATACGAAGGCATAGTGGTAGTAGTAACAAAACAGGAACTTCAGTTTAGAAAATTCGAGGAACTGGCCTGTATATCAAGCGGGGTCCACCGGCTCCATCCGGTGGCACCCTTTCTGGTTATCCTGGCCTATATAATTACCCTCACCTCATACCCGTCAGATGCATTCATCAACCTGATTCCCCTTACTTTGTTCCCCCCAATCTTTGCCCGCCTGGCCCGGCTTCCCCTGGGGCTGCTGGTCCGGAGCACCCTTAAAGTGCTGCCCCTCATTATAGTTATCGGGATTCTGCATCCCCTTATAGATACAAGGCCCATGCAGATCGGGTCCTTCACCCTACATCACGGTTGGCTTGTCTTTGCATCCCTCCTTATTAAGGGTTTTCTTACCATACTGGCCAATTTTTTGCTTATCAGTACCCTTGGTATAAGCGGCCTGCAGCGGGCCATGAAGACCCTGGGCCTGCCGCCAGTGTTTTATCTTCTTTTTACTATGGTGTATCGGTATATCATGCTTCTTATGGAAGAGGTCTACCGGGTTCTGCGGGCCTATGAATTGCGGAGCGGCAGAAAACCAAAGCTCAGGGCCCAGGAGTGGGGCTCCCTTCCGGGAGGCATATTACTGCGGACCTATGAGCAGGGCCTTCGGATTCAGCATGCCATGGAAATGAGGGGGTATAGCCCCAAACAACCCTTTGGCAAGGAACAAAGCCTGGAGCGTAAAGATATACTATTTGCAGCCTCATGGCTTGCGGTGTTTGTCTGCCTGCGGATGGAGTTTTTCCATGGCTGATATCAGCATCCGTGTAGAGGGACTTTCCTATACCTACCCCGATGGCTGGAAGGTCCTCTCAGATGTCAGCTTTGAACTCAGAACCGGAACTTCGGTTGCTCTGGTGGGGGCTAACGGCTGCGGCAAGACTACCCTGCTCTGGCTTATCGCTGGGCTTCTGGAAGCGGAACAGGGCACAGTTTATATTGATGAAATTCTCCTGGACCGTAAAAATGTGCGTACCCTGCAGAAAAAACTGGGGCTGGCTTTTCAGCACCCCGATGACCAGCTCTTTATGACCACGGTACGGCAGGATGTGGAATTCGGTCCCCGGAATGCGGGTTATGAAGAGGATGAAATCAGCCGCCGGGCTGAGGAGGCGATGAAAAGAACGGGCTGTCTGCACCTGTCAGACCGGCCTCCCTACCGTCTCTCCGGCGGGGAGAAACGGATGGTTTCTCTTGCTACCCTGCTCGCCACCGATGCGGAAATCCTGCTCCTGGATGAGCCCACTAACGCCCTGGACCCGCGGTCCCGGCGAAACACCATCAACCTTTTAGGTGAGCTGGAGCATACCAGACTTATTGCGACCCATGACCTGGATATGGCCCTGGATATATGCGACGAAGTTATGGTTATGCATAGGGGATCTATCGCTGCCCGGGGTCCTGCCCAGCTCATACTCAAAGACCGACCGCTCCTGGAATCGGTGGGCCTGGAAAGCCCCCTTTCACTGGTGCTACCGTAGGGCCCTGGTTGCATTCAGGACCGCCAGCAGCGCTACCCCCACATCAGCGATGACCGCCTCCCACATGGTGGCAATACCAAGGGCGCCCAGTGCAAGAAAGGCTACCTTAAAACCTAAGGCAAAAACTATATTTTCTACTACGATCTGCCTCGTCTTACGGGCATGGGAAATAAGCTGGGGTATACGGCTGACCTCGTCGGTCATAAGAACCACATCGGCACTTTCTATGGCCGCATCGGTGCCCACCCCTCCCATAGCAATCCCTGCGTCAGATCGGGCTAAAACGGGGGCATCGTTAATCCCGTCGCCAACATACACAAGGCTCCCCCGGCCCTCACAGCGCCGGATCATTTCATCAACCTTGTTTAATTTATCCTCCGGTAACAGGCTGTGGTGGACCTCGATATTTCCCAGAGCCGCTGCGGTACGCAGTGCAGGTCCTTCATGATCTCCCGTAAGGACCACGATATGCTGGATCCCAAGATTTTTTAATGTTTCCAGGGCATGGCGGGCATCATCCTTAATGGTGTCACCCAATTCTATCTTCCCCGCATAGCTGCCTGCTACGGCCACATGAACAACAGATCCTTCAGCTTCTTTGCTGGAGTCATCACAATGGTGGGCTATGTTTTTTAGATGTAAAAGGCGGTCGTTACCAACAAGGATTTCCCTGCCCTGTACCAGGGCTACGGAGCCATGGCCGGGGATTTCCTCATACCGTACATCGGATACGCTTGTATGGCCGGCGGAGGGCCCGCAGTCGTTTTGTCCTTCCTGACATTCATTTGCATGATAAAAGCGCTGGATCGCCTGGGACAGGGGGTGATTCGAGGCTGCACTGGCGGTGGCTGCATGGGAGAGGAGCTCAACTTCAGTAAATCCCTCCGCCGGCAGTATGGTCCGTACCGTAAAGTCGCCTCTTGTGAGGGTACCAGTTTTATCGAACACTACTGATCTAGTTCTGGCAAGGGTATCCAGGATCGTAGCGCCTTTAACGAGTATTCCCTTACGGGCGGCTCCTCCCAGACCGGCAAAGTAGCTTAGGGGGATACTGAGCACAAATGCACAGGGACAGGAAATTACCAGCATAGTCAGAGCCCGGTACACCCATACCGAAAGGGTCTGACCAGGGAAGAAGAGCGGCGGGATGAGGGCTACCGCCAGAGCGCCAAAGACAACGATGGGGGTATACCAGCGGGCAAAGCGGTGAATAAAGAGTTCCGGTTTTGCCTTGGTTTGGGTTGCCTCTTCTACAAGCCGGATGATACGGCTGGCCGCTGAATCTTGAGCTACCCGCTGGGTCCGGATAAGCACCACACCGCCCATCACGATGAATCCGGCAAGGGCTTCGGTGCCCACAGCAGCAGGCCGTGGGAGACTTTCACCGGTCATGGCCGCCGTATCAAAGGATGCAGAACCTTCTATCACTTCTCCGTCTACAGGGACCCGTTCACCGGCCCGTACCTGCACCAGATCGCCAACCTTCACCTTGGCGCTGGGGATAGACTGCCACTGTCCATCCTGCAATACCCGGGCGGTTTCGGCCTTCAGATTTAGAAGCGCCTTGATAGACTGCCGGCTCCGGTTTACCGCCACATCCTGCAGCCATTCACCAAAGCGGTAGAGCAACATGACTCCTACGGCCTCTTCCATGGCACCGATGGCAAAGGCGCCTAAGGACGCGATGGACATGAGGAATAGCTCATCGAAGGGCTGGAGTTTAATAATATTTTTAAGAGCCCCCTTAAGCACATCGAATCCCGCAAGCAGATAGGCAATTGCCAGCATCACAATGCCGGCAATGGGGGCCAGGGGTTCCAACAGGGCGGGAAACCCAGAGCCCGGGGCAGGTGAAGCGTTCCATGATGAAGCAAGTTCCCAGAGGAATATGCCAGACAGGGCAAGTATAAGGGACACCACAAGAAGGGCTAATTCTTTTTTCTGGGCTGAAGAAAGCCGGTAGGGGACTGGTTTTATGGCAGATACGTGTACCGCGCATGCACCGGATGAACAGCAAGCATCTTTCATAAAGTTCCTCCCCCCTGCTCAGACACATGTTCCATAGCTGTGGAAAGAAGATCCGCCACATGGTCATCATCCAGACGGTAATAGACTACTTTTCCTTCCTTCCGGTAGGCAACAAGCCGAGCCCGCCGTAACAGGGATAGCTGGTGGCTTATTGCTGACTGGGTCATTTCCAGTACCCGGGAAAGATCGCATACACAGAGTTCCTGGGCCCCAACCAGGGCATTAAGAATGCGCAGCCTGGTTGGATCCCCCAATATTTTAAATAATTCTGATATGGCCAGCAGCTGTGGAACCGGCAGTTCTCCCCGCCGGGCCTTTTCGATCGCATCGGGATGAACCTCGGTACAGCTGCATATCACCTCATGTTGTATGGCTCTCATGAAACAGCTCCTCTCTCTCTATACTATATCACATGAACGCTTGCTCATATATTCATATATAAAGTATTATGATTTACGAGGGCTGTCAATATAGTGAGGTTTTTATTCAATTCTGTTACTTTTGAATGAGCCTCTAGTAAAAAGAAGCCCCGTATCTTAAACACGGGGCCAGGGAACATGCTATTTAAAGCTTGAAAAGAATTCCAATAAGACCGGTGCTGTAATACCCATAGTAGCCATACTCAGTGGTCAATGCAAAATTGGGTGTAAAGAAGTAGCTTGCCCCTCCAGTAGTGCGGAGTCCGATACGGAATTCGGTCGTACGATACCCAGGAGATCCCCATGTGTAACTGAAGAATCCGGCCCCCAGACCAATATAGGTATCCACATTATTTAAATAATAAAAACCGCTCGGAAGCTCCAGGTCTTTAAAGCCCAGATGCAGAGTAGCGAAGGCGCCGCCTCCCAGGTAGGTATCTACATAATCAGAGTCAAATCCACCATTCCAGGAATAATATGAAGCCTTTACCGCAGCCCCATAGCTGAGGGGTAAAAAGTCTGCAATGACGAATTTGCCGAGGATGAATTCAGCCCCTCCGGAGACATCGATAGCACCCCAGAAAAATCCATAGCCGAGCCCTACGGATAGAGCCAAGTCACCGGGGCCCATGAGTGGTTCCGGAGCCTTTGGTTGTTCAGCCCAGAGACTGCCGCCTGCGATGATCGCAAGCACCAGCGCGAAAATAAGACCTTTTTTCATGTTTCTCTCCTTACGGAAGATTAATAAAAGGTAAATAATTGCCTTATTCTAAAAGTCTAGTTCCATATAAGAGAATTGTCAATTATAAATAAAGGTTTTTGCAATAAGCTGTTACTTTTGCAAAAACCTTTTACATCTAAGGGGTCTCTTTCAAAACGTCCAAAGTTTTGAAAGAGCCTTTTATTTTAAAAGCACTTCGTATACATACTGAGGAGAATCTGCATGAACTAACAGATTTCGTATTTTTTCATCCCCCAGTACAGCGCCCAGACTAGCAAGTACCTGCATGTGGGGAGCTTCTTCGCCAGATGGAGTAAGAATCATCGCCAGAATATGTACCTGACTGCCATCTATAGTCTGGAAATTGACCCCCCTTTTATGTATACCGATTGCAAGGGTCTGACTCTTAATACCGCTTGTTCGCGCATGGGGTAGGGCAATTCCATGTTCCATTCCAGTACTCATGCGTTCTTCGCGGTCAATAATATCTTTGAGAAGGGTTTCCTTATCTTCCACCTTACCAGCTTTCTCTAAAAGATTTACCAATTCTTCAATAACCTCATATTTGGTATTGCCTTTTAATTCAGTGGTAATACAATCCAGGTCAAGAATCTTTTGGAATGCAACAACTTTTCGTCCACTTTGAACATGCAGGTCTTGACGAAGCTTTTCCGGATCAAAGGTTGCTTTTAATTTCTCAAAATTACTGTCAAGCTGAACCATTATTTCGTGTAAAAAGGACTTAATAAAAACCACGTCTATGGGATCAGTTTCTATACGAATCGTTTTATCTTCGGTAACCAGAGAAAAAGAAATATCACCCTTCCTGATATGACTTATTTCATCCCTTATACTCATATGCTGAACAAAAAACCCTTCTCGTTCCAATTCTCTCAAAAAAGTTGAAGAAACAAGCTCTGCCAGTTCTCGTGTTGGCAGTTTGATTTCAATGGTTTCTGTTTCGTTTCCCTTTGTTTCCTGTTTTGTTCCCTGACCACCTCTGGTAAGGGCTATATTAAGCAGAGGCGGGGCTATGATACTTGTGACCATGGTCATTAAGATACTTACACCAAAAATGGAAGGCTCTAAAACACCAGCAGAAAGACCAATACCAGCTATAATGAGGGCCACTTCACCCCGGGGAACCATACCAAGCCCTATTCTTAAGGAACCGCGAAAATTAAACCCAAGAAACATTGCGGGTAACCCAGCACCAATAATTTTTGCTAAGATTGCCAAAAGGGTATAGATACCGCCAAATAACAATACAGAAGGAGATAATAATTGGTTTACATCTACCATCATACCCATTACAGCAAAAAATACCGGTACAAAAAAATCATAGAGGGGCTTTGTTTTATCCATAATAAGATAGGCAATGTCGGTTTTAGAAAGACTAATTCCAATAATATAGGCACCGATAATCATGGCTAAGCCTTGCATCTCAAAAAAACCTGCAAGGATAAGCGCAAGTCCCAATGCTAATACTGGATAATGTGCATCGCCACCAATTTTTTTCAATACTTCACCAAGTTTTTTGCCAAAAAAAAGTCCAAGGGCGGTAAAACCAAGCCATAATCCAAATGCTTTTAAAGCTATTGAACCGATTCTCCACAGAGAAAGTCCACCAGCCTGATGACCTGTCATTACTGCCACCACCCCCATAACAATCGCCAGTAATACTATTCCGATAACATCGTCAAATACTGCGGCCGCAAGGATGGTAACACCCTCAGGAGAATCCATTTTCTTCTTATCAGACAGAATGCGGGCGGTTATCCCTACACTGGTAGCTGTACTCATAATACCCAGGAACATGGAGCTGGGAGCAAAGACAGACTGGTGTAAAAATATGCTTCCGAGACCAGCACCAAATAAATAAGATACTGCAACTCCACCTAATCCTATTAGACCACCTGCAACGGAATAACTTAAAAACATATTGATATCCGTTTCTAAACCCGAAGTAAACAACAATATTATGGAAGCGACCGTTGCAAAGGCATATAAAACCGGACTTACAGCAAAGCCTTCATATATTTGAAATAACCCATGATGGAAACCGGGCAGCGGTAGAGATCCTAAAGCATAGGGTCCAATAATTACACCGGTGAGCAGTTCTCCTATAACAGAAGGCATTCCCAGTTTGGCAGCTATAATACCACCGGCCCTTACAGCAAAAATAACCACACCCAGTTCGAGGACCAGGGAAGTCATTTGCATGGTTAAATCAGATGATTCTCCGGTATTCGCAAAAAGTGATACAGAAGCCGTCAAAAGCATAAAAAGTACAAGATAACTACGTTTCATGAATCAACCTCTGATATTAGATGATAAGGTTTATGCTAAAGCGACAGACTTTTGTAAAAAGTCATTTAATTCTATAATTTTCATAAATAATATACAATACCCTATTAAACCGTAAGATTTTCTTTGTCTAGAAAAATAACAAATTAATATCAAGACCAGAGATTTACAGAGATTTATACTATTTTTCTAGATAGAAGGGATTGTAAATACGCATTTCGTATTTTATTTATTGCTTTTTTACGTTTTTAGTATATAATTACCCTATACAATCCAATAAAGGTCCTTAAGGGGGGTCTGGGTATGAAGATCGGTTGTGTTATGGAAATAAAAAAACATGAATACCGGGTGGGGATGACCCCTGCCTGTGTAGCAGCCTATGTCCAGCGGGGACATCAGGTATACATACAGAACGGAGCCGGCGAAGGTGCCGGTTTTTCCGATGATGAATACAGGGCTGCGGGAGCCCAAATTCTTACTAAGGCAGAGGATATCTATGGCTCTTGTGAGATGATCATTAAGGTTAAGGAACCCCAGCCTTCAGAATATCCCCTGCTTCGGGAAGGGCAAATTCTCTTTACCTACCTGCATCTGGCGGCTGACGAAGAACAGACAAGGGCACTTTTAAAGAACAAGGTAACGGGCATCGCCTACGAAACCATCCGGCTCGATGATGGCAGCCTTCCCTGCCTTGCACCGATGAGTGAAATCGCAGGCCGGCTCAGTGTGCAGGAGGGGGCAAAGTACCTGGAACGGCCCTTTGGCGGCCGGGGTATCCTCCTTGGGGGGGTTCCGGGCGTTCAACGGGGAAAAGTGGCCATCCTGGGTGGCGGCGTGGTCGGCACCAATGCGGCCAAAATTGCCCTGGGCATGGGAGCGGAGGTAACCCTCCTCGATGTCCGTTCGAGCCGCCTTGCCTATATCGATGACGTCTTTCACGGCGCCGTTTCTACCCTCTACTCCACCGAAGCTAATATCAGAAAAGTAATCGCCGAAAGCGACCTTGTAATCGGCGCAGTGTTAATACCTGGAGCCCGGGCACCCAAATTAATTCGCAGGGAGCACCTCAGTTTGATGAAAAAACGCTCCGTCATTGTGGACGTGGCGGTAGATCAGGGGGGCTGTGTGGAA
>JAAYUZ010000097.1 GCA_012517385.1 Treponema sp.
ATAATGAGGCACTTTCCTGGATACGCAGCACAATATTCCAGGAGATATTGCAAAAGGATGACTATGTTACCCTTATCGGTGCTGGTGAATCGGTCCAAATTCTCAGCGAAACCCGTTTTGAAGGGCCTGAAAGTTCCCAGGGACTTGAAAAATTATTACAAAGTATTAGGCTTCAGGATAAGCATGCGGACCTTGCGGGAGCTATACGGGAGACAAAACGGAGAGATGCTTCAAAATCCACCACCAATACACTTGGGGTTGCCCTTATGATTACCGGTACAGATGAGAGGGGCTCTCTTTTTAATGGTGGACAAGCAAAGGATCTGGAAATACTGCTTAAGTATTCAAAAGTTGAGGATTTCCCAGGCTGGAAACTTATTGTGATAGGGCTAAATGTGGACGGAAAAATAAAGGCTGCAGCGGCGGAATACCAGTCTTTTTTAAAGACCCTGGAACAGAAGACACCATGATCTATTAAAGAAGGATAGGGCATTGAAGACAGTGCAGGATATTCTGGCATTTATTAATACCTATGATTCATTCATCATCACGACCCATACAGGGCCTGATGCTGATGGTATTGGTGCGGAAATTATCCTTTATCTGTTACTAAAGGATCTTAAAAAACAGGTCCATGTATTAAATGCAGACTCAATACCGGGACGGTTTTTATTTCTAGACCCCGATAGGATCATTGAACGGTGGGATAACAACCGGCATTTTCACCTTCCTGAACAGGGAGGACTTTTTATTGTTGATACTTCTGATGAATTCAACCTGGGTTGTATGCTCGATGAAGCCCTGCCCCATGCCCAGGGGGTATATATCATCGACCACCATGAGCAAAGTCCTTTTACCCATCTTGATGGATTTATAGATGTGACTGCGGCATCCACAACACAGATACTCATCGATCTTGTCATCGCTGCGGGGCTTTCTGTCACAAAAAAGATTGCTATCCCGGCCTACGCAGGTTTAATCTATGATACAGGGTCGTTTATCTATTCCAAAACTACCGCAAAAACCTTTGAAACTGCACTTTTACTGGTGAAATCTGGTGCTGTACCCCATGAAATTTATCGAGATCTGTTTGAAAGTAATAATCTTTCAGTGCTTTTATTGCAAAAGCGGGTACTATCCAGTCTGGAAATTGTTGGTAATGGAAGTGTGGCCATACAGGTTATGACAAAAAGGGATCTTGAAGAAACCGGTGCGGTTTATGAAGATGCTGAACATTTTATCAATATTCCTTTGCAAATAAAAGAAATAGAAGTTTCTATTCTTATAAAACAAACTTTGGAAGGATTAGTGCGATGTTCGCTTCGTTCAAAAGGGAAGGTAAATGTCTCACTTTTGGCACAGCAATTTGGCGGCGGAGGGCACAAGATGGCCGCCGGTTTTAAAAGCAATCTGGGACTTGAAGAAACTCGTGCAAAGGTGATACAACAGGTCTTGACAGCTTTAGGAATGGCATGAAACATCGACATATCAATATATTCGTACCGCTCTTTTTTATAGTTACTATCGGCATAATCATTTATTTTTTTATAAACCAGCATCAATTCTCAAATCAGGCCTCCCAAACACGACAGGCACGGGTCATTACACCCCAGTCGAACACATCCAAGGCGGATAATGTGGGCGAATCTGTTGCAGAACGGATGGCCTATGAAGATTTAAATATGTCTAAGATTGCATTAGCCAGCGATGAGCAGGTAGTCGCAATCATTACTCAGAACCTTGATACAGATCCACAGGATGAGCAGATCATTGCATATCGTAAAAATTCTGATACAAGTCAGCAAATAATGGTTTCCTATGTTGACTTCGATGAAACTGCTGGGATTTATAAAAAGGTATGGGAACAGGCCACTTTAGCAACAAAACCGCGTACAGTAAGGCTCCTCATTAAGGATCTGCTGGGAAACAGAAGCAATTGTATTGTTTTAGAGGGACTGAATGATTCGGGTGAACAGACCCTTACAGCCTTTCTGATACCATCCTCCGGGTATAATATTAAAAAAATTGCTGAATTAAAGGTTGATGGGAGCATAGTGATTGCAGAAACCGATCGGAGCCAGGCCTATGAATTAGGTATTGCTTCAGGGGTAGCCTACACCATCTCTACTTTTGGAAGGGATACGGAATCGTCTAATCTACTGGATCAGATTGAGGTTAAATATGCATATAATCCCGATTCTGGAAGCTATGAACGAATCGGGACCGCAAGAATACCCGGCAGCCAGATTGAACAGCGCCAAATACGAGAGCTGCTCGATGGAACCGCAGGCAAATTTGAACAGTTTCTGAATGGTCTTTGGTACTTTACCGGTTCGGCAGGGGACACAAAACAGTACATTTATTTTAATCCAGAGAAACGAGAAATAATCTTTTATGAGGATAAAACCCAGGAAGTGTATCGATGGCAAAATTCCAGTCCGACCCGATATGGTATCTACATAAGCAGCCAAAATCTTTCGGTTACAACCCTTCGTCGTTTGATTGATATAAGCCTTGAATCACGGGATAGTATCTCGGTTCGAATATTTGAAGATGTGCAGCTAAAAATTGGTATCACCGGTCATTGGGATGGAGTATATCAAAAGGTTGCACAGACAAATACTGTAAACAAGGAAACGAGAACAGTAAATTCCTGGGTTGCTGCCCAATACGAAGGCAGCAGCGGCAGTCTCAGCTTCGATTCCAGTGGTACGTTTGAAAAAACAAGTCAGGGTAAGTCTGTAAAGGGTAATTATTCTTTTTTTTTACAGGATGGTATAGAAATACTGGAACTGCGTTATCCTAATACTGCTGCATCGATGACCCGTGAAGTATACAAGGTCGAACGGCGGCAGGTAAGCAAGGGATCTATTCCTCAGCAAATTTTGGAACTTACTAAGGTTCGTCTTGGTGTTAAGGGGATTGAAAATATTAACGAAGGGACCTTGCAATATACTTTAATACGATGAGGCTTACAAAAAACTCACCGCAATGTGAAACAGCATCTGATAGAACCTATTTTTCAGGAAAGAGCGGAAAAGCTTCGAATCCCGCATCCTTTAACTGCATAATGGTATCATTGTATTTTTCACCGCCTGGTATTGTTATGATCCAGTATTGAGTATTGTTTACCATCCGCTGACCCAGGGTCCCCTTAAAGCCCTTTTTCTGCAGGCGTTCAAGCATTTGCTGTGCATTGCTCTGTTGGCTAAAGAGTCCTACCTGCAGTTGTACCTCTTGTGATGGAGCCTTCTCCTCAGGTGTTAAAGCAGGTTCTGGCTTTAACTGAGCTTTCGGTTCAGAAGCGCCGAACAACCAAAGAGGAGAATGCTTAAAAGTTACGGACTTGCCCTCCAATAGCGCAGCTGCTAAACTGGCACTATAGTCTTTAGTAATCCTATCACGATATATTTCTTTACCAGTAAGTGTATACATTATATATAATAAGTTTGATATATCTCCAGATTGCGAAGGGGCTTTCACCAATTGCTCCAGATTTTGTTCTGCGGAACTATCGCCCCGGAATAGATCGATCAATAGGCCTATTTGTTGTGCCGCTTCTATCACATTGTTATCTCTTGAAGTTAAAAGCAGGGTTTTCGAATGGGTTAAGGCATGCTCAACATCCCCTGCATACAGGTAGCAAAGCGCGGCCCTTAGGAGGGCCTGATCATCCCGATTTGCTTGAACTGAAAAGGCAGCTTCGGTAAAACTCCCTGCGGCGGTGTTAAAATCGCCGCTCAGGACCTGCAATTCGGCCAGAGACAGCCAGGCTGCTTTCTTGGAGTCCCCTGTACGGTTTTTATCCTGTACCTGCTTTTGATATTTTTCGATTTCCTGGGAAAGATTCTGAATTGTACCGCCTGTTTGGGACTGTGCGAACTCTAAGGGTGTAATGAGGATGAGCAGCAGAGCAAGCAGAGGGACCGCATATCTCATGGGACTACCCACCTAGTCTATTCCGAAGTCTTTTTCATCAATATGGCTATCTTTACTACCAGTTCTTTTACGCTGTTTTGCGACTTGCTCAGTCTTGTAGGAAAATTCCGAAGGTTTGTTTTGTTGTTTCGATAACCTATGGGCATAGAGCCAGGCGGAAAAGACTGTCGGTAAGGCTGCGATGAGCCCCAATGCAAAGGATGTTAGAATTGTCAGAAACACAGGAATGCCAGACAGGGTAAAAAAGCCCAAGGAAATGTCACATACATTATGAAGATTCAGGCTGATGAAAGCAACCAGCAAGCCTATTCCTATGGCTATCCCTATCAGGCGTCCCGGCATGGCACTAACTCCTTAGCATGGAAGGTATTTCCCCGAAGTGATGAAAGGGTAACTTCAGCAAAGGTCCCAATATATTGGGGGGACCCGGGAACTACAACCATTTCATCCCGTTCGGTGCGTCCTAATAATTCATCGGCATTTTTTCGGGAAATCCCTTCCAAAAGGATGATGGTTTTTTGACCCATTCGGCTTTTCAGCTGTGCCTTGGTATGCTGCTTCTGAAGTTCAATCACCCGCCCAAGCCGTTCCTTTTTTACCGGTTCCGGTATCCGGTCAGGCAATTCATAGGCAGCGGTGCCTTCTCGAGGATTGTAGTGGTACATATAGGAATACAGGAATTTCACTTCTTCCATTAAGGAGAGGGTTTCCTGTACATCCTCTTCTGTTTCTCCAGGAAATCCTATGAGAATATCCGTAGAAAGGCTGATATCCGGCATGGCGGTTCGGATTTCCTGTACCAGTTCCAGGTAGCGACTCCGGGTATAGCGGCGGTTCATGGCCGAGAGGATCCGGTCCGAGCCATGCTGAACGCAGAGATGCAGGTGCCGGGCAAAAACCCGATGCCTGGCCATGACCTGTATAGCCTCTGAGGAAAGGTCCTTTGGATGGCTGGACAGGAAGCGAACCCAGCGGATCGGCGTATGTTCTACCGTTGTTGCAACCAGTTCCAGAAGGGCGGGAAAATCAAGACTCTGGGCCCCCTGCTTCCAGAGGTATGAGTTTACATTCTGGCCCAGAAGGGTTATTTCCCGCACTCCCCGGTCTGCAAGCAGATGAATTTCATCAACTATGGACTGGGGATCCCGGGATATTTCACGGCCCCGGACATAGGGAACGATACAGTAGGAGCAGAAGTTATTGCACCCATGCATTATCGGTACAAAACTGCGAAACTGTCCCTCTTCCAGATGGGAAGAGGAAAAAGAAAAGGCCGGTTTCTCATCCGTATGAACCAGAGCTTTGCCGCTTTCTACCGCATCAAGGATAAGGGGAAACAGAGACCGGCTCTGGGTTCCCATCACATAGTCGACAGCGGGGATCTTTTCTTTAAGTTTATCCCCGAGCCGTTCGGCCATACAGCCTGCTACAATCAGTGTAAAGGGACGCTGCCGTTTTTCTGCCTGATACTGGGCAAGGCGCCCCATAACCCGTTTTTCAGCGGTGGCCCGGACAGAACAGGTATTCAGCAAAACTAATTCCGCAGTTTCAGCGGAACCGGCTTCCTGCCAGCCCCGCTCTTTAAGAATCATCTGGAGGGCTGCCGATTCAGCAATATTCATCTGGCAGCCGTAGGTTTCGAAAAAATAGGTCACGCTCTGCTCTTTAATCCTTTGTAAAATTTAAATGCATTCCAGACCCCCATACCAATGAGGCCCACTGTGGCCAGGCCTAAAAAACTGCTGGCCAGCCCTGAGAAAATACCAATCTTAGATAAAACCGTAAGGCCTCCGGCTGCCAGGGCGATAAGACCAGCCCGTTTATCCGCCGGATCATGGGAGCCCATGGCACCCAGACCGATTACACCAACCACTCCGCCGGCAATGATACCAAAAAGGGATGGTAAACCACCCAAGATCATAAGGCCAATACCGCCGGCAATTCCGGCAACTGCAGCTACGCCCTGTTTTGCCAGGACATTGGTAGGAACTATATCATTCATGGTTCTGCTCCTTAGGCCTCCCATATTCAGCATACGCGAAGGCACTATGATTATGGATACTCTCGAAATTTTCCGCCTCTACTGAAAAGCGCGGAAATGTATTGAGAGCTCTTATTCCAATATACACATCCCGGACAAGATCTTCAACAAACTTCGGGTTATCGTAGGCCTGCTCGGTGATGAACTTTTCATCCTCCCGCTTAAGGAGGGTATAGACCGGGCTTGAAGCAGCCCGTTCAACAATATCGATGAGATCCTCTATCCAGAAAAAGGGACCCAGTTCCACCTCTACCTTTACGATGCCCCGCTGGTTATGGGCCCCCCTGTCGCTGATTGCCTTTGAACAGGGACAAACGGTTGTCACAGGAACCGATACCTGGACGGTAAAGTGTTTATCCCGGGAATTTACACTCCCTTCGTAGCGGCATTCATAGACCATGGAACTGGTAAGCCCAGAAACAGGCGCCGGTTTCTCTATAAAATAGGGGAACGAGATGGCACCAAAGGCCGATTCAGCTTCCAGATCAGAGCGAATTTCTCCCAGCATCTGCAGAAACCGGGGCATGGAGAGGTCCGCCTTATGCCGTTCCAGGACCTCGATAAAGCGGCTCATGTGGGTGCCCTTAAAATGCCGGGGCAGATCCGCATAGAGGTCTACCGTGGCGGTGGTGTGCTGGACCGATTTTGCCTTATCCAGAACACGGATAGGATAGCGGACCCCCTTAATGCCCACTTTAGAAAGGGGCACATCCCGGTCATCCCGCTGGTTCTGAACATCCTCCATAAGGCAGGAACAGGTCTCTGCCATGCTTAGACCCCCTGCAGCCGGTGTTCTGCGGCCTGCACCACGTTCTGGATGAGCATGGCTATCGTCATGGGCCCCACCCCGCCCGGTACGGGCGTGATATAGGAGGCTACTTCCTGGACATCCTTAAAGTCCACATCCCCTACCAGACGGTACCCCTTTTTGGATTCTGGATCCTCAACCCGGTTAACCCCCACATCGATGACCACGGCGCCAGGTTTTACCATATCGGCGGTGATGAGCCCCGGCCGGCCAGCGGCGGCAATGAGGATATCTGCCCGGCGGCAATGTTCACCCAGGTCCCGGGTGCCCGTATGACAAACCGTCACCGTGGCATTGATATCCCGACGGGTCAGGAGATTTGCCAGTGGTTTACCGACTATATTGGACCGGCCGACCACCACCGCATGGGCCCCGCTGGTGGGAATATTCAGTTCCTTAAGGAGTACCAGCACCCCATGGGGAGTACAAGGCAGAAAGCCGGGACGACCCAGCACCATGTTTCCCACCGAAACAGGGTGAAACCCATCCACATCCTTGGATGGATCTATGGCGGTGATTATCCGGTCTTCGTTGATATGCTTTGGAAGGGGCAGCTGAACAAGAATTCCATGAACCTGGGGGTCCTGGTTCAGTTTATCAATCAGCAATAATAGTTCTGCTTCACTGGTCTTCTGGGGCAGACGGATATCCTGGCTGGCCATGCCCGCTTCTTCCAGGGCCTTTTCTTTGGCGGTTACATAGGAAATGCTGGCCGGATCCTCACCGACTAAAACCACCGCAAGGCAGGGCTGGATCCCATGGGTCAGTAATTTTTTTGTCCGCTCCGCCGCATCCTGGCGGATTTTCTGGGCTATAAGCTTTCCATCTATAAGCTGGGCTGGCATGGGGACCTCCTGAATGGGTATATGGGCTTTTTCCGACGCCCGTATCGTAACCTTGGCGATTTTTAAATTGTTGTGATACGTTCTACCATGACCGCCCAGTTTGGGACAAGCGGTACGGCGGAAAGTTCCATGGCAGATTTATAGGATAGGCCGAGGTTAGTTGCCAGCTTTTGAAGCTTTCTATATAGTACCAGTAACCGTGCATAGAAGGAGATGCTGCATGTCCATACGCAGTCGATTGTTAACACTCACAGCGCTTTGTCTTATCGGTGTTTATCTTGAGTTTCCCGGCATTTTGTATGCCCAGGAGAGCCCTGATACCACCCAGAATCAAGAGAATCCGAACGGAAACGCTTCTACCCTTCCTATTTCTTCAGACTGGAGCAAGGTTAAAATAGCCACCTATTCCAAGGGTGACCAGACCTTTGTGATCGCCATGGGAACCCTGGTACCCCTGTTTTATTACAATAGTGAAGGCTTTTATAAAACCAATGTCAGTGTTGGCGGTACGGGATATCTGAACTATAACTACTTTTTTAATTCCCATG
Organism: Treponema sp.; assembly: GCA_012517385.1. GTDB lineage: Bacteria > Spirochaetota > Spirochaetia > Treponematales > Breznakiellaceae > Gracilinema. The sequence goes on from JAAYUZ010000097.1 coordinate 8,182, forward strand.
TTTCATTGGGCGGTGAAGTGGGCGGCAGTTTTTCAGCCACAATCGGCAGAAACATGCTGTATCTGGTACCCTTTGGACTCCGTTTGGGTTACCAGTTTGTCCTTAACCGCTTTGAATTTCCCCTGGGCTTAACCATCGGTGCCGCAAATCAGGGATATCTGGACAAGGGCTATTTTGGTCTTATTATAAAACCCTCCGCTGCGGTGTACTGGCGCTTTAATCCAGACTGGTCCTTCGGTCTGAACGCCGACTGGTGGTGGCTGCCCCAGTGGTTCTCCAATCCAAGCCAGACCATGTACGGCAACTTTCTGGGCATAACCCTCGGCGCCCGGTATCACTTCTAAGGGAGCGTCTATGAAACGTATATTGATGAACATAGCTTTGGCGGCTTCTATCCTTCTATTATTTTCCTGCAACCAGAGCCCCCTCTTTTATAACATCTCCAAGGAAACGCCCCCCAAGGACCCGGTGGTTGCGGGAACTCCGTCTAAACTTGTTTATTTTACCATATCTGGAAAGCTCTATGTGGCAAATGGCAGGGTCTGGGAATATGACGGCAGCACGTGGAAACAGACGGCTGGCCAGCCCAGCGGGGATTTTAAGGAAGTGGCCGCAACCACCGGAACAGGAGCTGCGCTTTACGCCCTTTCTGTGGAGGGTACCGGCTCAACCAGCACCAAGCTCTGGAAAAGCATCGATGGTACTACCTGGACTCTGGTCACAAACAATACGGGCTACCCCATACTGGGGGGTATCTTTGGGGCCTCTGATACACTCTTTGCAGGAGCCAGAAATAGCGACACCAGCCAGGCCGCAGTTTTATATGACGACAGCGGTACACTGATGACTGCCCTGGGCCCTGTCGCCATCTCAGACGCTGTCCCCGGCACCCTGGTCGGGGCCGTTCAGATGGGAGGCAACTATTACCTGGCCGTAAGCGGCAAGGGGGTTTATGCAGCAGGTACAGTAAATGGGTTTGGAACCAGTGCTATCACAGGCACCACCGATACCAAATATAAGCTGAACGGCCTTATTGCCCTGAACAGCCAGGTGGTGGCCGTGGGGAGCGGGGGCTATATGATTGCCGAGAATAGCGGCAGCTTTAGCGAGGTATCCGGTGCAAGCGATACGAGTTATCCCTATACGGGAGCCCTGGCGGTGTGGACAGATCCCAATAATAGTGCCAATCAATTGCTTCTTGCAGGGCGTCGTTACAGCACCTATACCAACGGGTACTGGGAAGTGACTCTGAGCAGCGGAGACCTGCCGGGAACCGTCACCATGAACAAACCCGGAGCAGGAAGCCTCACCACCGTGGCCGATACAGCTACCTATGAGCAATCCCTGGGACAGAAGGTCATCACCGCCCTCTATCAGGCACCGGGCGTAGCCCTCGGTTCTACATTGTTTGCTTCCACGCTTAAGGATGGACTCTGGGCATACCGTAACAATGCCTGGAATGCGGAAGAATAGCCCTTCCTAAAGGCCGGCCCCGTCATGGATGACCTGTTTACTGCCGAAGGGGCGGGACCCCCATCAGGTCCGCTGGCGGACCGGATGCGGCCCCGCACACTCGATGAAGTCATTGGTCAGGACCACATCGTCGGCCCGGGCCGCCTCCTCCGCCGCTCCATACAGGCGGACCGGCTTTCTTCCCTTATCTTTTACGGCCCGCCAGGTACGGGAAAAACAAGCCTTGCCCGGGTCATAGCCAATACCACCAGAAGCAGCTTTGAAAGTCTTAACGCGGTTCTGGCGGGCGTCAAGGACATCCGGGAAGCGATAGACCGGGCCGACGACCGGCGGAGGCTCTATGGCCAGCGGACCATCCTGTTTGTCGATGAGGTTCACCGCTGGAACAAGGCCCAGCAGGATGCCTTACTCCCCTGGGTGGAAAACGGTACGGTCATTCTCATTGGAGCTACTACAGAAAATCCCTTTTTCGAGGTAAACCGGGCCCTCGTGAGCCGGAGCCGTATTTTCCAGCTTAAGCCTCTCACAAAAGAAGCCCTTTTTGAAACTGCCCGTCGGGCCCTGAACGACAGGGAACGGGGCTATGGAAAATGGAAGGTCCGCTTTCAGGAAGGGGCCCTGGAACACCTGGTAGAGGTAGCCTCGGGGGATGCCCGGAGTCTCCTGAATGCCCTGGAACTGGCGGTTGAAACTACCCCACCCTCATGGCCCCCCGAGGAAGGGGCGGAGATTTTCATCAACCTGGAAGCGGCTGAAGAAAGCATACAGCGCCGGGCGGTGCTCTACGATAAGGATGGGGATTATCATTTTGATACGATAAGCGCCTTTATCAAGAGTGTCCGCGGGAGCGACCCCGACGCGGCCCTGTATTGGCTTGCAAAGATGGTCCGGGCGGGGGAAGACCCGGCCTTTATTTTTAGACGCATGATCATCCTGGCCAGCGAAGATGTGGGCCTCGCGGATCCTAATGCGATTAATGTGGTCATTTCCTGTGCAGAGGCTTTTGACCGGATCGGCTTCCCCGAGGGTAATTTTCCCCTGGCCCAGGCTGCCCTCTATCTTGCCACGGCTCCCAAATCGAATACCACCCTGTCTTTTTTTGACGCCCTTGCAGAAATCGAAAAGGAAGATGCGGAGGTGCCGAAACATCTTAAGGATGGGAACCGGGACAAGGAAGGCTTCGGCCACGGCGAAGGCTATGTGTATCCCCATGCTTACCGGGAACACTGGGCGGCCCAGCAATATCTGCCTTCGGCCCTGCGGGGAAAAACCTTTTATAACCCCTCAGAGGTGGGATATGAGGGCCGTATCCGTGATGAGGTACTTCGCAAACGGGAACTGCAGGCCGCAGTGATTCTACAGGATCTGGAACGGGGCACTGCGGAGTCCGAGGGGCTTTCCTGGTCCGCCGCAAGTAAAGGCCGGGAGGGCTGGTTTAAACGTCTAGAATCGAGCCGGTCCCGCACCCTCCTGGAAGATCGGGATCTCCTTTTTTCAGAGCTCCCTGTACAGCGGCATGATCGGCTCCTTGTCTGTAATGCCGATGAGGGTCTGCTGCTCTGGGAAGCCCTGCGGCGCGCCCCGGAGGGACTGGCTGCAGGGATCGTCCAAAGCCAGATGAGCCTCCAAACCCTGCTGCATTTTGCAAAGCAAAGTCTGACTAACCTGGAAGAAGAGGAACTCCCCCGGCTTATGGTGCTTGTCGACCAGGACATACCAGAGCGTCGCGATGCGGAAGAGTA
>JAAYUZ010000098.1 GCA_012517385.1 Treponema sp.
AAGGCCTGGGTGTGAGGGCCCAGTCCAGCAGAAACAACGGTTGTGCGCCCATCATCATCCAAGGCCCCTGGAAGGGCGGCCGGGTATCGATAGAATGTCCCACAAGCCAATATTTATCGGCCCTGCTGATCGCGGCTCCCCTTGCCCCGGCGGGGGTCATAACCGAAATAGATGTCCCCCTCCTCAATGAAAAACCCTATGTGGAGATGACCCTGGCATATCTGAACGCCCAGAATGTCCGCTATGAAGCAGCAGCAGACCGGTCCTATTTAAAGATTTGGGGCGGGGCAGCTTATAAACCCATGGGAGGCACCGTACCGGGAGACTTTTCTTCCGCCGCCTTCCCTGCCTGTGCTGCTGCAATCTCTGCCGGGAAGGTTACCCTGCTGGGGCTGGACCCGGAGGACACCCAGGGGGATAAGGCCCTTTTTAATTACCTTGCATCCATGGGGTGCCAGGTGGAATGGAAAAAACAGGGCAATGATTGGACCCTCACCGTCGCCGCACCGGCAAGACTGCAGGGCCAAATCCTGGACCTGAATGCTACACCGGACGCCCTCCCCGCCATGGCAGCCACCGCCTGCTTTGCCACAGGCACCACGAGGCTCATCAATGTACCTAATGCCCGTATCAAAGAAACGGACCGCATCGCCGTCATGGCCTGTGAACTAGCAAGGATGGGTGCCAGCATTACGGAGCTTCCCGATGGGCTTGTTATAGAAGGTGGCAGGGGACTTTCGGGTACGGAGGTGCAGGGACATGATGACCACCGGGTGGTGATGGCCCTTGCAATCGCGGGCCTCGCATGCCAGGGGACAACCTCCGTGGACACCGCAGAGGCTGCGGCGGTCACCTATCCTGGCTTTCTGGAACTACTCGGCGCAGATATGATACAATAGGGTCTATGCGAGTTATCATCGTCGGAGCCGGCATGGTCGGCACCCAGTTGGCAAAACATCTTATCAATGAAAAACATGATGTTTCCCTTATAGAAAAGGATGAAGAGCGGGCCCGCCATGCTTCTAACCGGCTGGACTGTCTGGTTATCAACGATGAGGCTAATAATATTAAGACCCTGGAAGAAGCGGGAATCGCTAAGGCCGATGCACTCATCTGTGTGACCGATTCGGACGAACTGAACATCATCATCTGCGGACTGGCGGAAGGGAAATACCCTGGGGTGCTTAAAATTGCCCGGGTCCGCAACCCTGATTATGACAATTTATCTCTGGGCGGCGAGAAGGCCCTGGGGATCGATTATTTTGTCCACCCTGATCGGGAGACAGCCCGAACGGTGGTACAGGCGGTTGAACATGGCGCCTTAGGGGATATTATCAGTTTTGGTAACAGTTCCTTCGAGATGGGCACCATAGAAATCGCAAAGACCAGTCCCCTTTGCGGAGAGTCAATAAAGATTTTCCATACCCTCATTGGATCAGAAATTCTTGTTGCCTTAATTGAACGGGGTAAGGATGTAATCCTGCCCAGCGGTACCACGACCCTGAATGAGGGAGATCGGGTGTATATTATCGGCCGTCAGGCTGATATACAAAAAATTTTTGAAATTTCAGGAAAAAAAATACAACATGTCAATAAAATCGGTATAGCTGGCGGGGGCCGCATTGGTAGGCTTATTGCGGAAACCTTGCAAGAACAGGCCCAGCCCAATTCTAAATCGCTGTTTTCATTTCTCCAGAGCTTTTTCCCCCGCAAGTTCAAAAAGATGGTTCTTATAGAAAAGGATTACGAATTATGCAAGGAGCTTTCCACCCGCTTTCCCGATATGCTGATCCTGAATGAGGATATTTCCGATGAAAGCTTTATCCACGAAGAGGGCATCGCTAATCTGGATCTGATTATTACCGCCACAGATAATCAGGAACTAAACATTATCACTGCCCTCTATATGAAATCTCACGGAGTTAAGCGGGCCATTGTACTGGTTAACAACCCAAGCTATGGAATGATCGCCCGGCGTTTAGGACTGGATGTGGTGATTCCCATTAAATCGGTAGTGGTTGATTCAATTTTAGCCCATCTTCTTGGCAGCGGAGTCACAAGCCTCCACCGGCTTGGTGAAGGGTCCATCGAAATATTAGAGATTCTCGTAGCGCCCGATGCGCCGGTATGTGGCCAAAAACTTAAAAACTTCCGGCTTTCTTCAGAGGGCCTGGTGATGCTCATTACCCGGCAGGGTAATTCGTTTATACCCCATGGTGAACACCAGTTCGAAGCAAATGACCGGCTCGTACTGATAGCCCGGAAGGGAGTAGAGGCCGAACTTGAAAAACTCTTTGGCAGGCAGGCATGAGACGGCGAATTCTGATTCGAGTATTAGCCATCCTTTTAGGCATTATTGCCATTGCCATGGTTCCATCCCTGCTCGTGGCCCTCTTTGATCATGATAGCCAGAGTGTCAGAGCCTTTTTATATCCCCTTGTAATCTGTACAAGCGGCGCAGCCCTGGCTCTTATACTTGGCAGGTCCACTGCGGTGAGCTTTAATGCCGGTGATGGGTTTCTCCTCGTATCCCTTGCTTGGTTTTTAACGAGCATACTGGGAAGCATCCCCTTTATATTAACCGGTGTTACCGCTAATCCCGTGGATGCCTTTTTTGAAAGCGTATCGGGCTTCACGACCACCGGAGCAACGATCTTTGCAGACGTGGAACACCTCCCCCGGGCAATCCTGTTCTGGCGGGCTATGACCCATTGGCTGGGCGGCATGGGTATTGTGGTGCTCACCGTAGCCCTTATTCCCCTCCTGGGGGTTGGCGGCTTTCAGCTTCTTAAAGCAGAAACACCGGGACCAGAAAAGGATAAAATAACTCCCAAAATCACCGCTACCGCAAAAATTCTCTGGTTCATCTATATCGGACTTACCGCTCTGGAGGTACTCCTCCTCATGATCGGCGGCATGAACTGGTTTGATGCGGTTACCCATGCCTTTGCGACCATGGCTACCGGCGGTTTTGGCACCAAGAACACCAGCATCGCCTATTACAATTCTGCATGGATTGACTGGGTCTGCACAGTTTTTATGATTCTTGCGGGGATGAATTTCAGTCTCTACTACCGTATGTTTCAGGGCAAGATTCAAGACCTTATAAAAAACACGGAACTGAAGGTCTACCTGGCCATCGTCATTATTGCTTCAGTCCTGGTTGCCCTGACAATACTGCCTGAATATGGAACCCTTTCCAGGGCGTTCCGGTATGCCTCATTTCAGGTAGCATCGATTTTAACCACCACCGGCTTTGCCACCACTGACTTTGATCTGTGGCCATCCTTTGCAAAGACCGTGATACTCATATTGATGTTTATCGGCGGCTGTTCCGGCTCTACCGGAGGTGGAATCAAAGTGGTGCGTCACGTAGTCCTTTTTAAACAGGCGGGCAATGAAATTCGCAGGCTCCTCCACCCCCGGGGAGTGTTCAGCATTCAACTGAACGGCCGGGTCGGCCGCAAGGATGTGGTATATGGGGTTGCAGGTTTCGTGTTCCTGTACCTGGCTCTTGTGTTTCTGGTGACCCTGGTGGTGAGCAGCTCCGGTACAGACCTGGTTACGGCCTTTTCTTCTGCCCTGGTAACTGTGGGAAACATTGGTCCTGGTTTTGGACTCGTGGGACCGGCACAAAATTACAGCAACTTCCCTGACTATGTAAAACTGGTCTGGTCCTTTGCGATGATCGCAGGAAGGCTTGAACTCTGGACGGTTTTTATCCTCTTTACTCCCGAATTCTGGCGGCGTTGAGTACTGGCGTTACGTAACAGGGCTGAAAAGTAGCGTCGATTAGCATCGTTGAGTACTAGAACCGTACTTCTGTAAACCTGCATTGCTACAAAGGTAACTTTTCGATATACTCCGCCTGTTATGGATACAAAGAATTTACATTGGGCTGATCAAACCGCTGAAAAGATCATCCGTGAAAAAGGCGATAAGGATTTGTACACCTGTGCTTCCGGGATTACCCCCTCAGGGACGGTACATATTGGCAATTTCAGAGAGATTATCTCCGTAGACCTGGTGGTCCGGGCCCTTCGGGACCGGGGCAAAAAGGTCCGCTTTATCTATTCCTGGGATGACTATGATGTGTTCCGCAAGGTTCCCTTGAACATGCCGAAACAGGAAATGCTCGCCCAGTACCTGCGTTTTCCCATTACCATGGTACCCGACCCCTGGGACCGGGACGAAAGCTATGCCCGGCACCATGAGGTGGATGTGGAATCGATACTCCCCGCTGTGGGTATTTTCCCCGAATTTCTCTATCAGGCAAAACGGTACCGCTCTTCCATGTATGCCGACGGGATCCGTAAAGCCCTGGAACACCGGGAACAGCTGAAGGAAATCCTGGATAAGTACCGGGACGAGGAGCACAAGATTCAGGGCGAGTGGTGGCCCATCAGCGTGTTCTGCGATTCCTGCAATCGGGATACCACCGAGGTTGATGGATGGGACGGCCAGTGGGGCGTGACCTACCACTGTACCACCTGCGGACATAAAGAGACGGTGGACCTCCGGACCGCCAAGGGGGTAAAACTTGGCTGGCGGGTCGACTGGCCCATGCGCTGGAACTTTGAAAAGGTCGATTTTGAACCCGCCGGAAAGGACCACCACAGTCAGGGCGGCTCCTTTGATACGGCAAAACACGTCTGTAAGGATGTGTATGGGTGGGACGCGCCCATCACGTTCCGCTATGACTTTATTGGAATAAAGGGAACCCCGGGTAAAATGTCCAGTTCCAAGGGCAAGGTGGTGGACCTCTACGATATACTCAGGGTCTACACCCCCGAGGTAACCCGCTACCTTTTTGCGGGAACCCGGCCCAATACGGAGTTCTCCATATCCTTTGACCTGGACGTCATTAAAATTTACGAAGATTACGATAAGACCGAACGAATTGCCTGGGGTGTCGAAAAGGCAAAGGATGAGGAAACCTACCAGAAAGAACGGCGGATCTACGAGCTTTCCCAGGTGAATGGCATGCCCCAGGTTATGCCCTACCAGGTTCCCTTCCGGCACCTCTGCAATCTTATTCAGATTGCCGATGGCAATATCGACAAGGTGATAGCCGGGCTTCCCGATATTACCGAAGCCCAGATTCCAGCTTTCCGAAAACGCTGCGAATGCGCCTGGTACTGGATACAGGAATGCGCCCCCGAGGATTTCCGCTTCCATCTGCGGCCTGCGGGCGAACGGGCGGAGCTCTCAGAGGCTGAAATCGCTGCCATCCGGGACCTGCGGGATAAGGTTGTGGCAAGAATCGAAACCTTTACGGATGACAAGTCCTGCGGCGAAGCTATCTATGCGGTGGCTAATGAGCATCAGATGGATGGCAAGGTCCTCTTCCGTGCAGCCTACCAGGCGCTGGTCGGCAAAGACCAGGGCCCCCGGCTCGCCAACTTCCTGCGCAATATCGATAAAAACCGGCTTCTCGAAATCCTTAAGGCCTATTAAAACAGAATCGGGCAGCCCCGGCACCATACCGGTGGCTGCCCCTTCACAACTTACACCTTCACCAGACAGACCTTCACCACACCAGCCCTCGCCAGCTACCCCTGACGACATGGCCCCTGACGAGACAGCCCTCGCCACACAGCCCCTGGTCCCATTGTCCTTCGCCACATGGCCCCTCGCCTTATTGCCCTTCGCAACATGCCCCTCGTCTCACATTTTTTATATCAGTCATAAATAAAAGCAAACCTGTATAGGATTCATTAGAGGCTCTTTCAAAACTCAGAGAGTTTTGAAAGAGCAACCTTAGATGTATATGCAGTATTTTTACTATTCCTAACTATATAAATAATTCTCTTTTAATATAAAAATACTGCAAGAGGTTTTTGCAAAAGTAACAGACTTTTGCAAAAACCTCATTATATTGATATTCCTGACTATTTATGTTAGATTCTAAACAGGGATGTTCTAAACTTAAGGGGTTCCCATGATTAAAACCACCACCATGCAGATAAAAGGCATGACCTGTACCGCCTGTGCCCGGGCCTCTGAACGGGCCGTAAAAAAACTTTCAGGAATTGCCGATGCCAACGTTAATTTCGCCACCGAAAAACTTTCAGTCCAGTTCGATGATGACCAGGTGAGCCTGGCAGATATAAAGGCCGCAGTAAAAAAAGCGGGCTATGAAGCGGTGGAGCTGAAGGCCCAGGAAGAGGAGCCCCCAGTAGAGGTTCAGAAACAGCGGCTCCTTATCGCCATCCTCTTTACCCTTCCGGTTCTGTATTTAGCCATGGGTATGATGCTCTCCTGGCCGATTCCATCCATCCTTTCACCCATGCAGTATCCCCTGCGTTTTGCATTGGTACAGCTTGCACTTCTTATACCGGTGGTATTTGCGGGATTCCGCTTTTATAAGGTTGGTTATCCGGCCCTCTTCCGGGGAAGTCCCAACATGGATACCCTCATAGCCCTGGGGACCAGTGCGGCCATCCTGTATAGCCTCTTTTCTCTGGTACAGGTTATTCTGGGTGACCACATGGCGGTGGAACACCTCTACTTTGAAAGCGCTGCGGTTATCATCACCCTGGTACTCGTGGGAAAAACCCTGGAAGCCCTGGCCAAGGGGAAAACCTCGGAGGCTATAAAAAAACTCATCGGTCTGCAGCCTAAAACCGCGCGGGTCATCCGTGACGGGGTAGAACAGGAAGTGCCTATTGGCTCACTTATTGTGGGGGATACGATTCTGGTCCGGCCCGGCGAAAAAATACCCGTAGATGGTGTCATCATTGCCGGAACGACCTCGGTCGATGAGTCATTCCTGACCGGCGAAAGCCTTCCTGTAGATAAACAGACCGGAGATGAAGTAACCGGCGCAAGCCTTAATAAAAACGGCGTTCTCACCATTCAGGCTACCAGGGTCGGTCAGGACACGGTTCTGGCCCAGATCATCAGGTTGATGGAACAAGCCCAGGCAGATAAGGCCCCGATTGCCCGTCTTGCAGACCAGGTGTCGGCCTATTTTGTGCCTATCGTAGTAGGAATTGCGGTCCTTTCTGCCCTGCTCTGGCTCTTAGCCGGTGAGGGCCCGGTCTTTGCGATGACCATACTTATATCAGTCCTTGTCATCGCCTGTCCCTGCGCCCTGGGCCTGGCCACACCAACCGCTATTATGGTAGGAACCGGGATTGGAGCCCAACATGGTATATTGATAAAGTCCGGCGAAGCCCTGGAGCTGGCCCATACAATTGATACGGTGGTGTTTGATAAAACTGGCACTATTACCGAAGGGAAGCCCCGGCTTACCGACATACGGCCCTTACGCGCAAGGGGTGTATCGGAGTCGGAACTGCTTACCCTTGCGGCGGGGATTGAGCAGTCCTCTGAGCACCCCCTGGGAGAAGCTATCGTGAACGCCGCCCGGGAGCGAAATCTATCCTTACCTGAAGTACAGGAGATCACCGCCCTGCCCGGCCGCGGCATCCGGGGCAGACTGGGCGGCGAGATCCTGCTTTTAGGAAATGAGGCCCTCATGGCCGAGGAATCCATCAATATAGATGATGAATGCCGTTCAGATATCGAAGCCCTGTCGGCAGAGGGCAAGACAGTGATGCTCCTTGCCCATAATGGAACGCTACTTGGTCTGCTCGCTGTTGCAGATACAGCCAAAGCGGAAAGCCCGAAGGCGGTGGCAGCCCTGCATCGGATGGGGCTAAAGGTCATCATGATTACCGGGGATCACCAGAAAACGGCGGAGGCCATCGCCCGCAGGACCGGCATCGATCAGGTTCTGGCGGAGGTTCATCCCCAGCACAAAGCCCAGGCGGTAAAGGACCTCCAGGCTCAGGGCTGCCGGATAGCCATGGTGGGGGACGGCATCAACGATGCGCCCGCCCTGGTTCAGGCCGACATTGGCATTGCCATGGGGTCCGGTACGGATGTGGCCATAGAAAGCGCTGATATGGTGCTCATGCGGAGTAATCCGATGGATGTGGTAACCGCCATAGAGCTTTCACGGAGGACCATCAGAACCATAAAACAGAACCTTTTTTGGGCCTTCGGGTATAATGTGGCAGGTATTCCTATCGCTGCGGGGCTGCTCCACCTTTTCGGCGGCCCCCTGTTGAACCCCATGATAGCGGCGGCAGCCATGTCCTTTAGCTCCGTTTCTGTGGTGACCAATGCCCTGCGGCTCAGAACTTTTAAACCAAGGATTTAGGTCCTTACATATATTGATGAAGGGAGGCTGTATGACAAAGACCCTGGATGTAGAAGGGATGACCTGCAATCACTGTGTGATGCACGTCACTAATGCGCTCAAGGAAGTGGCGGGAGTCAGCAATGTAAAGGTTGACCTGGCTTCCAAAAAAGCGGTTGTGGAAGGGACTAACCTGGACGACAACGCTATGAAGGCCGCCGTAGCCGATGCCGGGTACGAGGTGGTAGGTATTCATTAAAACGAAAAGCCGCCTGAGCCATACTGGCTGGCGGCTTTTTTGATCCATAGACGATTCGAACGTCCGACCTAGCGCTTAGGAGGCGCTCGCTCTATCCACCTGAGCTAATGGATCATCACAGGAACTATACTAAAAAACGGTGGATGTTTCAATACGGGCACCTTCTGGGGCGATCATAGTCCTAAACGTTTCTCATATTTTTGAATAAACCTTGCCGGTATAGTCGAAATTTATTATTCTGTGAAAGCTTGTTTTTTCCCTGAAAATAAACTGGCTGGAGGCCCCCATGTCAAAGAAACCCGCATACTTGCTTTGCTTATTCATACCTCTCATAACTACCCTTGGACTAGCAGAGCCTGACCGCCACCACTGGAGTATCGATAACAGTCTGGGGCTTACCTACGGGCACGCACGGGAACTCGTATACCAGTATACAGGCTCCAAGGATTTAATGAGCGAGTTGGTCTGGCCCCAGGAAGGGCTTATCTACTACGGCACAAGTCTCCAGTATAACTATGGCAAAAGGGCCTTCGCCGGTTTTTATACAACCCTTTCGGTTCGTTTCGGCTTTAGTATGCAGAGCGGAACCATTACCGATAAGGACTGGCTTTGCCCAGATGGTTCCTATTTCCTCACCCATTTTTCTGCCCACGATGCCATAAGCGAACACACCCAATGGGTCGATGCAGCCCTCGGATACGGCTTTATGCTTTCAGATTCTGTTGTTATCAGAACCGGCTTCAGTGCCTCGCTGATGAACCTGCACTGGATTGCCCAGGATGGGTACATCCAATATGGGCCAAATACATCTAATCGGTCCAGCAATATTCCATGGTCATCTTCTTTCGCAAAAGAACCAGTCTATGGGACCGGCATTGCCTACTGGCAGAACTGGCTCTCCCTCGCTCCGGTCCTGGAAGTTCTGTGGCAGGCTACGGACCGGCTATCCCTGCTCGCAGGGAGCTCCCTCTTTATCCTGAACAGCTGTTCCGACCAGGATGACCATTATTTTAGACTCTATCAATTTACAGAAAAAATGGCCGGCGGCTTTGGTCTGGAACCCCACCTTACCCTTACCTACCAGTTGTTTTCTAACATATCCCTGGGGCTCGATGCTTCCTTGCGCTACATCACAGGACTTAGAGGAAACACAACCATCATGGAAATTGGCTCCGGGATTACGGTCGGCCCCTATGCGGATACCGCAGGAGCAGATTATTCGGTAGGCCGGGCTGCACTGTATATCCGTTTCAGTTACTAAGCCCCTATTCGGCCACCACAACCCGGTTACGGCCCCGCTCTTTGGCCTTTTTCAGGGCCGCATCCGCAGCGGCAAGGAGAGCGGGCCCGGTATTGCCGTGCTGGGGAGACACGGCTACCCCGAGACAGGTCTTTATCGAAACCTTTGTATTCAATAGCTCACCCAGTTTATCCTTCAACGACAGCGGAATTGTAAGGTTTGCAACCGCGGCCCGCAGCCGTTCACCGATGTGTTGGGCTTCCTGCAAAGTAGTATCCGGTAGTACAAAGGCAAATTCGTCCCCCGCAAGCCGGGCTGCTATATCGGCGTCCCGCAGCACCTGCCGGAAGCCTCCAGCCACAGCCTTAATCACCTGGTCACCACCGGCTTCGCCGTAGGCATTGTTAATCTCATGAATCCGGTCCAGGTCCATCATCAATACAGCTATTGAACGCTTTACTTCACCATTCCCTTCGAGCCTGCTGTTCAAAGACTCTTCCAGAAAGCGCCGGTTGTAGAGACCCGTAAGACTGTCAGTTATTGCCCGAAGCCGTGCAGTCTCACCCCAGCGAAGCAGGTCATTTAAAAACCGGGATGACTCATCAAGCCAGCTTGTCATAACCTGGCTTATGGCACTTAACAGTTTCAGTGCAATCATGGGGTGTTCAAAGATAAGCCGGTAAAAATCCAACCCCTGCAGAACCAGCACATCCGTATCTTCGGTCGCTGTACAGGTGGCAGAGCGGGGAGCATCCTCTATAATAGCCATTTCGCCGAAATAGGCTCCTGGTTCAAAATCATATATTTTCCGCCGTTTTCCATCCCCCAGATTCACCGTGGCAACCACATGGCCCGTAAGAAGAATAAACATCTCCCGCCCCGGCTCTCCCTCTGAAAAGATAAGCTCCCCTTTTTTGTAATGACGGCGCTCAAGAAATGCGGTGACCGCATTAAATTCCAGTTCACTCATGGAAGCAAAGAGGGGAGAATGGATGAGTGCTTCATTATCCAGCGGTGATTTACCCATTGTTCGGAACCTTTGTTTTAATGTTTTCAGGGAATGGTACCACCCGGTTTCCACCGGCCTGCCATTGTTCCAGCATGAAGGCATACTGTTGTTTTACCAAAAAATCCCAATCATCTGCCATGTCAGGCCACACCCCGTAGACCACCGTGGCGGTAAAAGAAAAACCGGGGAACCCCGTATCAGCTTTTATAGGAGGAATCAGGTTGATGAGATTCCAGAGCCGTTCTGCATATTCACGACCGGTTTCGGCGCCACAGCGGGGCAGACAAAGACCAACCTCATTACTCTTAAATCGAACCGCCCAACCGCGGCCAAACTGGCGGACCAGGGACTTTAAAATCCCGGCGATACGCATCATCGCCTCATCCCCCGCACTATGTCCCAGACTGTCCACAAGTATCTTGAACCGGTCCGGCTTCATGAGAATAAGGGTTGTTGGAGCTTGCAGTTCCCTCCGCATTTCTTCTTCCAGAAAAGCCCGGTTCCAGAGCCCCGTTCCTGGATCTTCATAGGCCCGACGTCTCAGTTCCTGTACCCAGGTTGTATTCTCGGAGATGAGTTTCTGGGTAGATCTAAGCCGGTTCGCTATCATAGAAAGAGATTTAAGGAGGATTCGGGAAACCGTATCGGGTTTTTCCTTTTTTAAGTCATCTAAGGATAGCCCTATGGCAGGGAAACAAACCAGTTCCGTATCTTCCCGTGCAAGGGCTGTCGCATCATAGTGGGCGTGCCTGGCAAAATCGAACTCGCCTAAAAGGTCCTGGGCGGTAAAAAGTGCGAGCTCTTCTGTGCTGCCATCTGCTTTGGTTCTAAAAACCCTGATAGACCCTTCTTTTATGTAATAAAATCGTTCTGCCACATCGCCGATCTTAAAGAGGCAGGCCCCCTTTCTCATCTGAAAGTGACTGATTCTGGACATGATATACTGCTCGTCATCGGTAAGCAAACCTGAGAAAAGTGAAGATTTTTTTAATATATCCAGATTATTGCAATCACTCAAAACAATTCCCCCTATGTAGTATGGTTCTTTAGACGGAAGGGGTCAAGTAAGGACAATATCGATTTTTTAATCCTTGCGTAAAGCCCAATTGTAGTATAAGATAAATTATATGTAATGGAGTATTTAGAAATAAACTGCAAGGGCCTATGATTATACTTTTTGCTGTTATTATACAGTTGCTGTTACCCCTCTCACCGTTATCGGCGGATAGCCTTAACCAGCAGACTACACCGACAGAAATAATAGATTTGAACAAGTTTCCGCTCTTTATCCGTGCGGATTTTTCTTCCGATTATGTAATTTCTGGTTTTATCCCCTTTGGCAAAGAATGGATAGTGTTATCCCCTTCAGCAGATGGCAACCGGTCCATGCGAATTATTGATATCGAAGAATTTAGCCAGCATCACTTTTTAAGCTTTAATCGACATAAGCCCCAGGAGTACACCTATGCGATACCCTTTTATGTATCCTCTCATCAATATATATTTCTAAATAAGCCCCCTAACCCCATGCTTGCTCTGCATCTTGCATCAATCGGGGATAATTGGGAGGTGTACCTGAATGGCAAGCTTCTTCGCAGTGAGATCCATAGGGATGTGAACGGAACTATAGTTCAGCATAGAAATTATCGTGATGTTCTTATTCCCTTTTCTGCAACCTTGCTTCGTAATGGACCCAATAATGTAGTTTTCAGAATTATCGGAGACCCTGCAAGCCCGCTGGTTGGACTCAATTCATCCGCCCCCTACAGGATCGGCCCCTACACATATTTAAAATCTAAAGTGAATGATCTCGTTGATGTTACATTGAGCCTCATCTATATATTTATTGGTATATATATAATATTAAGTAATTTAACAAAATATGCATATATATATAATCAGCTCTTTGGGCTTTTTTCAATTGTTCTAGGACTTTATTTTTTCACCCGGACTTCCTCGATTTACTATCTTATTTCCGATTCTGAAATACTTTTCTCTCTCGAGATTACCAGCCTTTTCCTTATCTTACCTGTAGTTACTTCTTTTTTAAGTGCCCTATCACCCGTAACAAAGACACAGAGAAAAGTAAATTACTGTATATATGGTATATACAGCATCCTCATTATTGCAGAGCTACTATTCCATCCCGCAGTTATTTATGATCTCACTAATATCTGGGCAATCATCAGCATAATCACCCTTATGTATGACTATATTCATCTTGTAATCTGGAAGTTCTTTCTTGCCCTGCAATCCAGGCTCAGGAATTCAAATTCATCCTTTACCTACAGAGATGTGCTCAAAGAAATAAAAGAAACCCTCCTATACACCCCGATTGGGAACATATTAATCGGTATCACCCTGCTGGTTATTACCAGCGTTATTGATACCTATGGCAGCATAGTTTTGAAAAGAAACCTTGTTACAAGCCGTTACAGCCTGATTATTTTTTTGGTTGGCGGTTTCTTGGTGATTGCCCGAAACTTTTTAAATCTTTTTAATCAATTGAATACAGCAAACAATGCATTAGAATCCAAGCTATCCATGCTTAGAAACTTTACAAAGCAGGCTGATCACAGCCAAAAGATTTATCTGGGCATTTTTAATAACACAGAAGAGCCGATTATTATTACCGACACACAGCTAGTGGTACAGGAATACAACAGGGCCGCTGAAAACCTGTTTGGGCAAGGAATTGACGAAGGCAAAAGCCTGCTTAAGGTACTTCAATATATATCTGAATCGAACAAAAGCATCGCCGATGAACTTTCGGACCTTAAAAACAAGGTATTGCTTACTGGCAAGTCTGTCCAATATACCATTAATAAGACCAATATAATGCTCTTAGAACCGCTTACAAATAATAATTTGCCATGGATCCAGGTCCGATTCACTAAAACTGATCCCGTATACCACAATGGGAGCTTCGTTTGGGGAAAAGGGACCTATTCACTTGATAATTCCATGGCAGCAGCGGATGCTATAAGTCTCCGAATTACTTCATGCATGGGACATGCTTTGGGAAATGAAACGTCACAGCTTGTTCATGCTGCAATTCGTGAGATGATATGCAATGCAATAGAATATGGAAATCTTGAAATATCTCCTCAAGAAAAGACCGAGGCACTTCAACTTCATAAATATGATGAACTGCTAAATAAAAGGAAAGAGCTGTCAATATTTAAGGATCGAAGGGTAATCGTGAAATATATCGTAACCCCTCGCAAAGCACTCATAAAAATCACCGACGAGGGAAAAGGATTTGATTACAAAACAATACTAACTAAAGCCAAAAATCCAGACCATGATTTTCTTACACAACATCAAGGTTTATTTTTAGCACTGGCAGCCTTTGACTTGGTCGTTTATAATGATAACGGCAACCAGGTGCTCCTGGGGAAAACTATCTCAGGTTAAGGATATTGGTCATGTATCGAAAGCTTCTAACAAGGATGTTTCTGCTTTTATTAACAGGACTGTTTTCAGGGATAGGCTCCCTCAAAGCAGCACCCCTTATTCCTCAACAATCGGCCTTTTATATCGATCTAAATAAACTGCCTGTTTATGTGCATCTAGGTTTTTCGGAGCAGCTTATCTCCAAAATACCAGATGGTGCAGACACATCCTGGCAGGTGGTCCCACCCTCCTCTAAGGGGTCTCGCGTGGTGCGTTATATGGAACTTAAAGGAATACCTGTACATAGTTTTTTTGATATAAAAACCTATAAACCGGTAGAAACGACCTATAGCATCCCCTTTACGATGAACCGTGCCGCTATTAAAGATCTTGTACCCGGTCTTTTTCTTGCTTCCATCGGGGATAACTGGGAAATTTATCTGAATGGGAAACTCCTAAAATCCGAACTTCACCTTACAGAGGATGGTTATATAGCATCCCACAGAAGCTACCGGGATGTTTCGATACCCATAAATCCAGATTTCTTTGTAGATGGACAAAACATCCTGGCATTCAGAATTATCGGAGATCCCACGGACACACCGGTCGGATTCTTTTTCTCCCAGCCCTATGTTCTTACTGATTATCAGATCATAGAGGCTTTTAATAAGGATGTGTGGAACTTTGCCCTTTGCGCCATCTATATTTTCATTGGATTCTATCATGTGGTCCTATTCTTATTCAGAAGACAGGACCGGTACAATCTTTTTTATGGGCTTTTTTCAATAGATCTGGGGCTTTTTTTTTTTGCAAGGATTCATACCGTATATACGATCATCCCCGATTCAATCGCATTAATGCGGATAGAGTTCATAACCCTTTATATGGTAATGCCTTCCATCAGCGCATTTATAGATGTCTTGAGCATCAATAAGACAAGATGGGGAACCAGAATAATTGCCCTTTATTGTGGGTTATTATCGTTAGGGACCATGTTTGCATCCCTGGCATTTGCCCATGACTTGTTAAAAATCTGGCAATACAGTGCCCTTGTAATGATTGTATATATCTTCGGATATACGATAGTGTGGGGCCTCATATCAACTTCCTATCGCCGCTGGAAACGGGCAGTCCAGACTCAAAACAAGGCGAGTTTTGGCAAACAACTTGCACAGGATATTATAAAAACTCCCCTTGGGAATGTCTCCATTGGTGCATTCATCCTGTTTTTAACCGCCCTATATGATCTTCTGGATTCCATCTATTTCCTTACCGATATTGTACTTTCCCGTTATGGACTTTTTATCTTCACCATAGGAAGCGCTCTAGTCCTGGCAAACCGCTACGGCTTTTTATTTAAACAGTTAAATTATGCAAATGCGAACCTGGAAGAACGGATAAACGATTTAAGTGTAGCAAAAGCAAGAGCGGAACAGAATGAACGCAAGTACCGAAGCCTTTTTAACGGCACAAAGGACCCTATTGCATTGCTTGACAAAGAATTACGCTTTAAAGAATGTAATGCAGCGGCCATAGATTATTTTAATCTTGAGGGGGTGGATCTAACCTATACCAGTGAAAAAACCCCTAAAATTCAGGACCTACTCTATGAGGATCAGCGTGAACATATTTCATTAACAGAACGGTTTGAGGAGATAAAAGAAAGGCTTATTCATTCAAAACAGCCTGTCGAGGTTCAAGCCCAGATGCGATCTCCCCTGGGAGAATTTAAGTCCTGTACGCTGAGGATGGAAAGCATCAGAACCACCGATGAAATGGAAATACTACTCAGGGTAATTCCCGATAACAAGGATGAACTGGCACAGGCCTTTATCGAGGGACGGGAACATTTCCATATAGAAAACACCCTGACCGCAGCAGATGAAATGAGCCGTCATATTTGTGCTAACCTGGGGAAATATATGCCCCAGGAAGATGCCAACTTTGCCATGGTCTGTGTTCGTGAAATTATCGTTAACGCTATTGAACATGGCAATCTGGAAATAACCTTTGAGGAAAAGACTAAAGCCCAGCGGGAACGTCGGTACTTTGAGTTTTTACAGGAACGAAAGGAAGCTCCCCAGTATAAGGACCGCCGAGTGAATGTGGAGTACTCAATTACTCCGCAAAGGGCACTTTTTAGAATCACCGACCAGGGAAAAGGCTTTGATCACCGGACCTTCTTAAAAAAAGCAGCTAACCCGAGCCCCGAATTGCTAGAACATGGCCGGGGTCTTTTCATGACCCTGGCAGCCTTTGACCGGGTTGTGTATAACGATAAGGGAAATCAGGTTACCCTGGAGAAACGCTTTACCACACAGGCTTAGATGCGGCTTTTATGAGAACACCTAATCCTTTACACTCCGAGCGTGAGGGCAACCAGGGGTATGGTGATGATGCAGAACAGGGTAGAAATAAAGACCAGTGAACTGGCGCTTTCTGCATCAGCCCCATATACTTCAGCCAGAATGCTGGTATTTGCAGCCACCGGCATGGCGGTAACCAGGGTGGGCAGTATGAAAAACAACCCGCGGAATCCAGCACTATAAAGGAGAACACCCACCGCTGCGGGGAGCACTAATAGTCGAACTAGTGTTGTCCCATAGCGCTGCCAGGTTCCAAGAACCGAACGGAAGGGCATCTTACCTAAAATCGCTCCAATAACTATCATGGAAAGGGGGGAAGTAATATCCCCCGTCATTTTTAATGTCTGGTAGAGCGGCGCAGGAAATTGTACCGAACCAAGGAATAAGAGGAAACCCAGAAGCGTGGCAATAACGCTGGGATTGATAAAGGTTTTCCAGCTTAAAAGCAGGGGCCGCTCCCCCTCCCGGGCTATGAGCCAGGCTCCTATGGAGAAGGCTAAAAAGTTAAAGGGGATATTATAAATAGCTAAATAAAAGAGGGCCTTCTGCCCCAGAATAGCCTCTACCACCGGGTAGCCCATGAAGCCCACATTGGAAAATATAAGGGCATAACGATGCACCCCCCGCTCCTTTCGGGAGAGGGGTACGATAAACGGGTAGAGCCCTGCAATCAGAAAAGAAAACCCATAGATCACAAAAGAGAGTCCCAGAGTAAGCCCTGCTTCTCCCAGAAGCTCCCTGCTGAAGGGCCGCTGCAGGGAAACCAATATTAACGCTGGAAGCGATATATTAAGTACGAAGGATGAAAAATGACCTATGGCTCCATCATGTATGGCCCTTAATTTTCGGGCTCCGTATCCGATAGCAATTAAGAAAAAGAGAACCAATACCTGATTAATTACATTCATGACAGGGCTAGTATACCCGAATCATCCATCAACTTCTATCCCAATAGCGGAAGAAAAAGCCCGTTAGACCCATGAGGGCCTTCATCTTTTTCACCATGCCCCGGACACCCACTACATGCAGGATAGCAAGCAATCCTTCAAACACCTGCCGCGAGTAGGGATGCCACCAGAGATTTTTCTTTGCACCGGGCAGTATATCCTTTATTATAACCTGGCTTTGGAGCATCTCCCGGAAGCCCGCTTCGCCATGGGTACGCCCCAGCCCAGAGGCACCAAACCCACCCCAGGGAGTCTCCGCAAGACCATGGGACATAAGGTGATCATTTATCATCACCACACCAGCTCGGAGCCGCTGTGCTATTACATAGCCCCGCTTAATATCACTGGTCCAGACCGACCCGGTAAGTCCATAGATAGAGTCATTAGCCAGAGCAATGGCTTCATCATCACCAGACACAGGCACCACAGCCATCACAGGGCCAAAAACTTCCTCTCCCATAATGGGCATATCGGGCTTTACATCGGTCAGGATAAGGGCCGGAAAATCGAGTCCCGGACCATCCATATCGCCAGAGGGGCTGCGGGCAGCAATCCGGGCCCCCGCATCCAGACAGGTCTGGACCTGACGGCGAACCTCCTCCTTCTGCTGGCGGCTAGTCATACACCCCATGTCACAGTCCCACTGGGGCTCATCACCGATAAAAGACAGGCCAACTCTCAGAGTCTGCACTCTGCGTGTCAGAATTGCAAGGAATTCATCGTATACAGATTGATGAACGAAGAGACGCTGTGCTCCGCCGCAGGATTGTCCCGCATTAGCCAGACCCGCCCACACAAGCCCTGCAGCAGCCCGTTCCAGGTCCGCATCGGCGCGGATTATGGCCGCATCGGCCCCGCCAAGTTCTAACACCAGGGGCAGAAGCCGCGGGGCAGCCAGGGCCATGAGTTCCCTCCCAACCGCGGTAGAACCGGTAAAAAAGAGCTTATCAACCCCGCCAGAAATCATAGCTGGCCCCGCTTCTTTGCCGGGAATCTCTATATAGTGAAAGAGCCCCTCTGGCAGAGGAAGGGACTCAAAGGCAGCAGCCAGAACCCGGCCTACCTGGAGTGTATTGCTGGCCACCTTCAGAATGACGGCGTTTCCAGCCAGAAGGGCCATGACCACCTCAGAAAAGGGTATCGCAAAGGGATAATTCCAGGGAGAAATGATGCCCACCACCCCATAAGGCTGGTAGACCAGAGAACTGCGCTTATTGGCTAATAGAACACTCCCGCCTTTTATGGGCCGGAGATGCATAAACTTTTTCCCCAGACGGCAATAGTAGCGTACCCCCAGGGCTGCCGGAACAACTTCGGTCGCCAGGGCATCGACCATGGTTTTGCCATTTTCCCGGCTTATGATAGCCGCTATTTCTTCCCCATGTTCAGCCAGATAGGGCACCAGGAGCTTTATACTGCGGACCCTATCTTTCCAGCTTTGTTTAGCCCAAACCTGCTGGGCAGACCGGGCAGCGTTTATTTTTTCCTGCATTGTAATGTGCATTAACCCCATAATTCGGTGATCACCGCTTCATAGATATCATCACTGGATTTGACCATTTCATCAAGCTGGTTCTGCGACAGGGGTTGTTCTATTTGTATATTAGCGCAGGCACCCTGGGCTCCGGCAAAGATGATGTTTTCCATCCGCTGGACATTAATGTTGTTATCCCTGATAACCCGGAGTATATTCGCCAGCACACCCACCTTATCCTTATGCCGCACCGAAAGCTGGTACCGGGCGGGAGTTTTTTCCATCACATTAACGCAGTTAGGTACCACCCCATTCTGCAGATAGTCCCGTACAATGCGAACCGTTTCTTCAGCTACCGCGTTCTGGGCCTGATCGGTACTGGCTCCGATGTGATGGGTACCATATACCTGAGGCAGGGCAGCCAGCGGTGTATGGAAAGGCCCCGATTGTTCAGGTTCCTTGGGGAATACATCGGTGGCTACCTTGAGCTTTTTCGTTTTAATCGCTTCAATAAGCGCTTCTTCATCTACCAATTCGGCCCGGCTTGTATTGATGAACAGAGCACCTTCTTTCATGGTCCCCAGGACCTCCGCGTTGATAACCCCCTTCAGTTCCGGTGCGAGGGCAAGGTGGATGCTTACTATATCAGCATTACGGACCGCATCGATGATGCTGGGGGCATACTGCGCACCGAGGGCCTCTGCTCCCTCCGGAGTCAGAGACCGGCTGTAGGCAACCACATGGAGCCCAAACGCCTTAGCACGAAGGATGACTTCCTTACCGATATTCCCGGTACCGATGACCGCCAGAGTGCGGCCATAGAGGCCCTTCGCTTTAGAATATTCTTTCTTATTCCAGGTGCCCTGACGCAGATCGAATACATTGTCAGGAATGCGCCGGTCAAGGGATAGCATTAAACCCATGGCGAGTTCCGCCACCGCAATCGCATTTTTGCCGGGACAATTGGACACATAGATACTCCGTTCAGAAGCGGCAGCCACATCTATGGTGTTATACCCTGCTCCGGAACGGATGATGAGGCTTAAATCGGATGCGGCTTCGATCATCGCCCGGTTTACCTTGGTAGAGCGGACAATAAGTATCCGGGGGTTAATATCTTTGAGCAAAGCAGGATGTTCTGCTTCTCCTACTCCGGTCTTAACAATTACAGAACAACCCAGGTCCTGCAGTTTTGTTACGACCCAATCTGGAAGAGTATCGAGCAATAAAACCTTGTTGGTCATAGTCACTCCTTTACCTCCATAGTAGGGTCATTGTGATGTTTTGTCAAAAAAAAGAGCGGGGACGATCTTCCCCGCTCTTCATCAGCTGATTCTTAGAATGACTTCGCTAACCTAGAAGGTGCTTGAGCACGAAGAGAATTCCCACAATCCAGGTGACTATGGTGATATCCTTAAACTTCCCGGTCAGGGCTTTTAAGAAGATATAGGACAAAATACCAAATACGAGGCCTTCTGCAATACTATAGGTAAGGGGCATCATGATAATGGTGAGGAAGGCAGGAATAGCCTCGGTAAAATCTGTAAGATCAATGTCCTTAACCGGAGCCATCATGAAGAGCCCCACGAGAATCAGGGCTGGAGCGGTGGCTGCGCTGGGTACAAGGAGGAAGAGGGGAGAGAGGAACAGGGCAAGGAGGAAAAGTAGTCCAGTAACAAGGGATGTAAGACCGGTCCGGCCGCCTTCAGCAACACCGGAAGCGCTTTCTATATAACTGGTAACGGTGCTGGTACCCAGGGTTGCCCCAACTACAGTACCAATTGCATCGGATAGCAGGGCCTGTTTAACCCGGGGAATCTCACCCTTTTCATTAATCAACTTAGCCTGGGTTGTTATACCTACCAAAGTTCCGATGGTGTCAAAAATATCAACAAAGAGGAAGGTAAAGAACACAATAAAGAAGTCGAAGGTAAATACCTTATCAAACTGGAACTGAAGGAAAAGGGGAGCAGCAGGCATACTGATTGGGTTCCAGTTCTGTGGAACCGAGGTAACCCCAAAGGGAATACCAATGATGGTAGTTCCAAGGATACCGATAAGCAGGGCACCCTTAACCCGGAATGCTAATAAAACACCACTCAGTATAAGGCCGATGAGGGCAACCAGGGCAGGCCCCTTGCTGATAGAGCCGAGGGCGACGAGGGTTGCATCGTTTTTAACAATGATACCCGCATTCTGCATACCGATAAAGGCAATGAAAAGGCCAATACCTACTGCAACGGCCTTTTTAATATTGGTCGGGATTGATTTAACAATCGCTTCCCGGACATTAAAGAGGGACAGAATGATAAACAGAATCCCTTCCAGGAAAACCGCAGTCAGCGCCAGCTGCCAGCTATAGCCCATACCAAGGACTACAGAAAAGGCAAAGAAGGCATTAAGCCCCATTCCAGGAGCCAGAGCCACGGGCAGGTTCGCCAGCAGGGCCATACAAATCGTTGCAATAGCCGAAGCTAAAGCCGTGGCGGTAAAAACGCCTCCCGCAGACATACCGGTGGCACTTAAAATTCCTGGATTGACCGCTAAAATATAGGCCATGGTCATAAAGGTGGTTATACCAGCCATCACTTCGGTTCGGACGGTGGTACCGTGAGCTTTTAGTTTAAAAAACTGTTCCACTTTTCGCCTCCATAATTAATTGGACGGGCAATAGACCCGGCCATTTTAACGAATAGCATACGATAAATTTGAGCACTCGGCAATGTCCAAAAACATTTTGTGCATAGTTTTGTACATTCGCCACCTGAATAATCGTGCCCAGATTACTCTTCCAAAGGTGGCCCATACGGAATTGTTTGACAAGGCAAAAAAACAGGTTGACAATAAAGATATGAAACCCCAGAGCATGCAAGCAACTCTCGAGCAGATTGCCGGGGAATGGCTCAAGAAACAGAGCATCTACGATATACCAGCAGAAACCATTCGCCGTGTGATTGAATTGGAACTATCATCACCGGGGGTATCGGTTCATGGAGTACCGGTACCCATTCCTATGGGCCCCGCAGCGGGCCCCCACACCCAGCTGACCGGTAATCTTATTGCCGCATGGGCCTGCGGCAGCAGGGTCTTTGAGCTTAAAACTGTTCAAAAAATGGACAGCCTCGAGATCGATAAACCCTGTATTGATGCCCTGGATGAGGGATATAATGTGGAATGGTCCACCGAGCTCAGCCTCGAACAGGCCCGCCAGGAATACCTGAAAGCATGGATTCTCCTCAGAATATTGGGGGCCCTGCTTTCAGAAAAGCCGGGTAATTTCATCTTTAACATGTCCCTGGGATATACCCTCGAAGGCATACAAACGCCGAAAATGGGTGCTTTTATCGAGGGGATGCGTTACCCCTCAGCAACGCCTTTCTGGCAGGAAGCTCTTGCGGAAACTGAAACCGCCCTTAAGTCACCCCTTTTTGAGCAGGCCTTCGGCAGTGCGGCGGTGCGGCGGGCCCGTTCCATCGCAGCCGCATTCCAAGACGGCCATTACGATACACCGGTCCATTCGGTTACCCTCTCCACCATGCACGGTTGTCCGCCGGAAGAAATGGAAGCCATAGGCCGCTACCTGCTTACCGAAAAGAGCTTTGATACCTACATCAAACTGAATCCTACACTCCTTGGCTATGATGAGGTCCGCCATATACTGGACAGCACAGGCTGGCATCGTATAGAGCTTTCCCGTGAAACCTTTGCAAAGGATCTGCAGTTTAACGCTGCCCTCGATTTGCTCCATTCCCTCTACAAGGTTGCCAAGGACCATAACCGGATTTTCTCAGTAAAATTATCCAACACCCTGGCAAACCATAACACGGACGAAAGGCTTCCCGGATCTGAACGGTATATGTCCGGCCGCCCCCTCTTTCCCATCACCATAAGCCTCGCCGCAAAACTTGCAAAACACCTTAAGATACCCCTGGACTTTTCCTACTGCGGCGGTATCTCAAGTCACAATGCATCAGCCTGTCTTGAGGCGGGTCTTTCACCCCTCACACTGGCCACCGAGCTCCTGAAACCAGGGGGCTATCTGCGGCTTGAACCTATCGCTAGAGACCTGGTCCGGACCCTTAAAGGGGATATAAAAAACCAGCCGTCAGCGGACAAATTCACAGAACTGGCAAAACAAGCCCTGCGGGATCCCTATTATCGAGGAGACTATAAGCAGGGCCACACCCATATTGCAAAAAGCCTGCCGGTCACCGATTGTTTTGCGGCCCCCTGTGTATCAGCCTGTCCTGCCCATCAGGAAGCGCCCCGGTATATTAAAGTCATGGGCAGGGGAGAGGCAGAGAAGGCCCTTGGAATCATACTCCGGGACAATCCCCTCCCCCACATAACGGGGGTACTCTGTGATCATGTCTGTATGACCAGCTGTTCCCGGGTCGACTATGAAGGACCGGTTCAGATCCGGGCGGTAAAACTCGAAACAGCCCGAAGTGCAAAGGCCATGACACAGATGCCAGCGGGCATAGAGGAACGGGTTCCTTTACCCATAAAGGTAGCCATCTGGGGTGCAGGCCCGGGGGGCCTCGCCTGTGCAAATTACCTGGCCCTGGCGCAGATCCCCGTAACGGTCTTTGACCGGGCCAGTGAAATCGGCGGTATCCCAAGCAGAATAATTCCCCGGTTCCGTATTTCCCGGGCAGACATCATGGCTGATATCGAACGAATCAAGGCTATGGGAGTACAGTTCCGCCTGCAAGCCCCCTCAGTTCCTGATTGGGAAAGGCAGCAGCAGGAGGGCTATACCGCCCTGGTCCTTGCCACCGGAGCAACCAGGGGAAAACTGCTGGAACTGAAGGGCGACGGCATCCCCCAAGTACACGCCCTGGATTTTCTCGAAGCAGCCCATGTTAAAAACGGCAGTGGCAGCTATGAAGGGTTGTACCAGGGGCTTCGTTCAGTCGTCGTGGTTGGCGGCGGGAATACCGCCATGGATGCGGCCCGAATCGCCATCCGCCTGCCGGGTAAACCGGCGGTTCATTTGCTATACCGACGGAGCCTGGATGAAATGCCCGCTGACCGGGAAGAATTCCAGGCAGCCCTGGCCGATGGGGTCCAGTATCACCCCCTCAGTCTGCCGGAGGAAATAATTCAGGGTGGTACACTCAGGGTTCGAAACATGCGGCTCGGACAAAGGGATGACCAGGGCCGACGCAGACCGGAACCCACAAACGAAACCTGGGACCTGCCATGCGACCTCATCATCTCCGCTATCGGAGAGCTGCCGGATACGGAACTTTTTACAAAACTTGGGATACCCCTCTGGACAACAGGACCCAGGCAAAGCCTGCCCCAGGTTGATGAACAGACAATGGAAAGTCCGCGCCGGGGTGTTTTTGTCATCGGCGACGCCCGCCGGGGGCCAGCCAGCATTATTTCCGCAGAAGCGGATGGCCGGGATGCGGCCTTTGCCATCCTGCGGCAAGCGGGTCTTGAACCGGAACGGCTTTCCTTGCCTAAACCGCAGATAGACCGGGAAGCCCTGTCCCGCCGGGGAGAAATTCTTGAAAGTCTCAGCCCCGATAATCCCGATTTTGCAGAACGGGAGGCAGCCCGCTGT
Source organism: Treponema sp. (assembly GCA_012517385.1). GTDB lineage: Bacteria > Spirochaetota > Spirochaetia > Treponematales > Breznakiellaceae > Gracilinema. The sequence continues at coordinate 24,416 of JAAYUZ010000098.1, forward strand.
CTTTCCTGCGGCTCCGCTTGCCTCCGCTGTGTAGAAGTCTGTCCTAATCGCGCCAACATAGCCATCCCCGTCCCCACAGGAGGGGCTTCCCCCTTCAGTCAGGGACTGCAGATCATCCATATAGACGATCTCTGCAACCAGTGCGGGAACTGCGGTTTCTTCTGTCCCTATGAGGGCAAGCCCTATGAAGAGAAGTCAACCCTCTTCAGCAACAGCTCCGCGTTAGAACAGAGCACAAATCCTGGTTTTGCCTTTATCTACACCGAAGCAGGAAAAGGGGAGAAACCAGCCCTGCTTGTTCGAACAAACAAGGCTCTGCTGGCTCCGGCAGGTCCTGAAAAGCTGGACTACAAGGATTGGCAGGCAAAAACATCCACAGATCCCATCATCGCCCTGGCGTGGCAGATCCTTAAGGAACACCCCTATCTGCTTTCTGGTCAAACCAGGCAAAGCTGAAAAGGAGGCACTGAAGATGCTCGTCATTTCTGGTGTTCGGTTACTTCACTTGTATCCCCCATCTGTTTCAGACCCGGTGGATATCGTCATAGAGGGGTCAAAAATAATAAAGGTGGGGCAGGACCTTCATCTCATTTATCCCGAAGCCGAGGTGTATGCTCCGGGGGGCTATGTGAGTCCGGGGCTCGTCTGCTCCCATAATCACTTTTATTCAGCCCTCGCTCGGGGGCTCATGGTTGCTATCGCCCCAAGCAAGGACTTTGTTCAGCAGCTCGAACACCTCTGGTGGCGTTTGGACCGGGCCCTGGACGAGGATCTGGTCCGCTACAGCGGCCTGAGCGGCGCCTCTGAGGCGGTCTTTTCCGGAGCAACCTCAGTTATTGACCACCACGCAAGCCCGAACTGCATCGACGGCTCCCTGGATCTGCTCCGGGAAGGCTTTGATACGGTGGGTTTACGGGGCATCCTCTGCTATGAAACCACGGACCGGAACGGCCTTGAGGGGGCGGCAGCGGGTATTCGGGAAAACGAACGGTTTGCCCTCGCCCTGGATGAGGAAAAGCGGGAGGCCCGAAAAAAGGGCATACCAGAGCCCCTTGTAGAAGCCGCCATCGGGGCCCATGCTCCCTTTACGGTAAGCGAAGATACCCTGGATGCCCTGGTTCAGGTCTGTAAAACTACCGGCAGGGGACTCCATATTCATGCGGCGGAAGACAAATTCGACGCCGTCGATTCCCGCTATCGGTTCCATCAAGATATTGCCTTCCGTCTCGATGAGGCAAACCTGCTGGGACCTAAAACCATCATTGCCCACGGACTCTTTATCAGTCCAGAAGAAATTGAACTCTGCAATGAGCGGCAGGTTTATCTTGCCCACAACCCCAGGTCCAACATGAATAACCAGGTAGGGTACAACCATGCAATCGGCGCCTGGAAACGTCCCGTCTTAGGTACCGACGGCATCGGATCAGACATGATCGAAGAGGCCAAGTTTGCCTTTTTTAAGCACCGGGATGCGGGGGGCAGCCTCTGGATGGACAGCTTCCTCGCCATGCTCCAGCGGGGCAACGAAATTCTAGAGCAGTATTTTCCAGGCAAACGGTTCGGCCGCATCGAAGCAGGGTACGAGGCGGACCTGACCTTCTGGGACTATGACCCGCCCACACCGCTTCTGGCGGCCAATCTGGCAGGCCATGGAGCCTTCGGCCTCAGCTCCCGGTATGTCCGGTCGACCATGGTGGCCGGCCGCTTTGCCGTAAAGGATCGGCGGGCCTGCTTCGATGCGGAAGGCATCGCGGCACAAAGCAGGGAACAGACAAAACGTCTATGGCAGCGGATGGAGGATCTGCGATGAATGCACAGGATGAAAAGTTACTAATTAAGCAAATACGGGAAAAGGCAGAAAGCTACAGGGACTGGACAGCACAAAACCTGTCGCAGATTATCAAAGTGCCTGCCATGAGCAACCAGGAGCGGGACCGGATCCTGTTCCTGAAAGAACTCTGTGAAAGGATAGGGTTTGATGAGGTACGTATCGATGGCCTCGGAAACCTACTGGCCAGGGTAGGGTCGGGCCCTCAAAAGCTGGTCATCGACGCCCATATCGATACGGTTGGCGTGGGGGACCGGTCACAATGGAAACGGGACCCCTTTTCCGGGGACATAGAGGGGGGACTCGTCCACGGGCGGGGAACCAGCGACCAGACCGGAGGAGCCGCATCCATGCTTACCGCCGGCAGGATTCTGAAAGAACTGGCCTATTCGGGAGCATACAGTGTCTGGTTTGTCTTCTCTATTATAGAAGAAGACTGCGACGGGATGTGCTGGAAGTATCTTATCGAGGAAGAACACTTTATCCCGGACTTTTTTGTTTCCACCGAACCTACCTCCTTAAGGCTTTACCGGGGGCACCGGGGCCGCATGGAGATGGAGGTGCACCTGAAAGGGGTATCCTGCCATGGGTCAGCCCCGGAACGGGGAGTTTCTGCGGCCTATAAGGCAGCCCGGGCAGCCCTGGCTATCGAAAAACTCAATGAGGAATTAAAGCCCGATGCGGACTGCTTTTTAGGTAAGGGGACCGTAGTTGTATCTAAAATTGATGTTCATGGCCCCTCCCAGTGTGCGGTGCCGGACCAGGCCATGCTCTACCTGGACCGGCGGCTCACCTGGGGCGAAAACCGGGATATGGCCATTGAGCAGGTCCGGTCAGCCATTCTTGCCGCGGGGCTTGATGCGGTAGAAGTCATCATGCCTGAATACCGGGTCCATTCCTGGACCGGTAAGGAATATGGGCAGGAGCTATATTTCCCCACCTGGAAGCTGCAGGCAGACCATCCCCTGGTGCAGGCCGGTTCACAGACCTATACCAGGCTCTTTGGGGTACCCCCTGAGGTGGATAAATGGACCTTCTCTACCAACTGTGTGGCCGTAGCTGGTCGGCATGACATTCCCTGCATCGGGTTTGGTCCCGGCGATGAAGCCCAGGCCCATGCGCCCAACGAGGTTACCCGCATAGATGACCTCTGGAAAGCAGCGGCCTTTTATGCAGCCCTTCCCTATACGCTGCCGGAGGTGCTGGCCCAAAGCCGGACATAAAGGGAGTTCCCTTCAACATGAACTGGTTTTTACAGTGTACCGAATGCGGAAAACAATTTCCTCTTGAACCTGGCCGCTACCTCTGTGATGTCTGCAGCGCACAGCAGAAACCAGACCGGCCCCTGAGGGGCATCCTGGAATGCCGCTGGGAAGCCCCTTCCGCCCATGAAAAGTTCGGAGGCAGCGAGCTTAACGGCGAGCCAGGCAGCAAACTTGAAGCCGGACAAAGAAGGTCCGTTGACGGGCCCGGCACCCCCGACAGCCCCAGCTACAGTCGCGGCGGGCCCGGCAGCCACAGCTGCGGTGACCAGCATAGGCACGTTCCGGCATGGGAACAATGGCTGCCCGTGGATTCCCGTTTTTTTCCGCCCATACCGGTGGGGCACACTCCCCTCTGGGAACCGATGCGGCTCAGGGAACTGACGGATATTCCCAACCTGTTTATAAAGGATGATACCTGCGAACCCTCAGGCTCCTTTAAGGACCGGGCATCCTTTCTGGTGGCGGCCTTTGCGCTTGAACGGGGTATTAAAGAAATCGCCCTGGCAAGCACGGGTAACGCAGCCTCCAGTATGGCCGCGGTCGGCGCCGCCAGCCACATCAACATACGGGTCTTCCTCCCTAAAAAGGCCCCCATTGCCAAACGTATCCAGGTCCTGCAGTACGGCGCCGCCCTTACGGAGATTGACGGCACCTACGATGTGGCCTTTGAGGCATCCCTGGCCTACAGCAGAGAAACAGGGGTTCTATCCAGAAATACGGCCTACAATCCCTTAACAATAGAGGGTAAAAAGACCGTAAGTTTTGAGATTGCTTCCCAGCTTGCCGAACTGGGTAAAAGGGCGGACCATATCTTTGTTCCCGTGGGAGACGGGGTTATCCTGGCGGGCCTTTACAAGGGCTTTGAGGACCTGCTGAGACTGGGCACCTTAGAACGTATGCCGGTCATCTGGGCATGCCAGGCCGAAGGTTCAAGCGCAATCGCCCGGGCCTGGTCCTTGCTTCAGGAGAAAGGTGTTATTCAGCCCGATTCTGTCCCACATGCCAGTTACAGTAAATCAGGGGATGGGCGTCACTTGGGGGATAAACGGTATGCCTATACCACAGCCCGAGAAGTTTTTACTCCCGAGTCTTTTTCCTCCCCGCAACCAAGCAGCACCATTGCAGACTCCATTTCGGTGGATGTGCCCCGGAACGGCTACCATGCCCTGGGAAAGCTCTCTGCCTACGGAGGCATGCCTGTAGCGGTAAATGACCGGGAAATTCTCCTGGCCCAGCGGGAGCTGGCTTCCCATTCAGGCCTCTTTGCGGAACCGAGCTCCAGCGCAGCCTGGGCAGGATTCAGAAAGGTGCTTAATGAACAGGCAGAGGCATCTAACCCTGCCGCAGCCTCTTATCTGCCCCGCATCCGCCGGGATGATACGGTGGTCATCCTGATAACCGGCTCGGGGCTCAAGGATACTGCATCGGCCTTGAAAGCCCTTGAATTATCATAAAAGGACGCTTGTAGAAAAAAAAGGAGTGCAGCATGATACAGCTTCAGATTGATGAACGGGCGCGGCGGCGCAACATTGAACGGTGCAAAGAGCGGGGCATCCTGCTCCCAACCTTTGCCCAGATGCGAAATCCCTCGCTGATTCCGGCGGATATCGTGGAAGAATTACGCCATATCGGCCTCTGGGATGTTCACAGCAGGAACCTGTTCAGGGTGAATTGGCACAATGAACCGGTTGAACAGGGAGGCGGCTTTGGATCCGTTAACTATCTGATGCTTCCCCGGGAATTAACCGGCACGAAGGCCCAGATAGGGGGACTGGTGGGCAAATGGTTTCCCACAGGAGCCCACAAGGTGGGTGCAGCCTACTCCTGTCTGGTCCCGGAACTGGTAACCGGCCGCTTTGACCCAACCACAAAAAAGGCGGTCTGGCCCTCTACCGGCAATTACTGCCGGGGCGGTGCCTATATTTCCAGGCTCCTTTCCTGCCCATCCATCGCCATACTGCCCGAAGGCATGTCCCGGGAGCGCTTTGAATGGCTTAAGACGATGGCAGAGGAGGTCATCGCAACCCCAGGCTGTGAGTCTAACGTAAAAGAAATCTTTGACAAATGTATCGAAATAGAAAAAACCCGCAGCGATGCGGTCATTTTTAACCAGTTCGATCAGCTGCCGAACCACCTGTGGCACTACGGC
>JAAYUZ010000099.1 GCA_012517385.1 Treponema sp.
AAAGGAACAGGGTCCGGGTCATTGAATGTAACCTGCGGGCAAGCCGGAGTTTCCCCTTCTGTTCCAAGGTAAGCCGGGTTAATATGATAGAAATGGCTACCAGGGCCATATTGGATGAACCGGTCCAAAAAACCCCCGCTTCGGCTCTGGATCTGGAATGGGTTGGAGTAAAGGCGGCCCAGTTCAGTTTCTCCCGGCTGCATGGAGCCGACCCGGTCACCGGCGTAGAAATGGCCAGTACTGGCGAAGTAGGCTGTATCGGCACCGATCTGGATGACGCCTTCCTAAAAGCCATGCTCTCCGTCGGCTACCGTATCCCAAAGAAAAGGATCCTCCTTTCCACGGGCCCCATAGAGGATAAGGTGGACTTCCTTGATTCAGCCAGAAAGCTCGTAGAGATGGGATATGAATTATTTGGTTCCCGGGGGACGGTGAAATTTCTTGAGTCGAACGGGGTAAAGGCTACGGCCCTGAACTGGCCCCTGGAATCCAAGGAGCCCAACATAGCTACCATGATAAAGTCCAGAGCGGTGGATATGGTCATCAATATACCTAAGAATAATCGGCAAACGGAACTGAGAAATGACTACCTGATTCGCCGTTTAGCGGTCGACTTTGATATACCCCTCTTTACCAACATAAAGGTGGCCCGCCAGTTTATCGATTCGCTGGTATACAAAGAAGAAAAGGGGCTTGAGATTAAGGCCTGGGAGGAGTATCGGTAGTCCCGGATGCCGGGGGTGCAGCAAAGCGCTCCCGGTATTCAGGGATGGTAATCATGGCAGGCCGTTCAATGCTGGGGATTTCGGTTTCTATAATTCGGTGATCCGTTTCCTGGCTTTCCAGACTGATATGGCAGGCTCCAAGGGTTTTTAACAGCTGAGCATCACCGTACTCTCCAGCACGTTTAAAGAAGGTATTCAGTATTCCATAGGCCATTTTTCCTAAAGCCTGGGTTGTCTGATTACGGTGAATTCGGATATCCAGATCTACCTGGGCAAGACTTTCAATTCCAAAATGGTGGTAAATATCCAATAGATGGCCCAGCTCTACCCCATACCCTACAGAAAAGGGCAGTTTTTCCAGTAGACTTCTTCTGCCTGCATATTCACCGGACAGGGGTTGAATGAGGGCAGCCAATTCGGGGTAAAAAAGGGAAAAGAGGGGTCGAACCAGTATTTCCGTGACCCGGCCGCCGCCGGAAGGTTTAAGTTCACCGCTGCTGCGAATAGGCCGTTCATAAAAAGCTTTAACATAACCAATTGAGTCATCTTCCAGGAGGGGCCCCACCAGGGCATACACAAATTTGGGAGATATATTTGCGATATCCGCATCAACCCACACCACAATATCACCCTGGAGCACATAGAGACTTTTCCAGAGGTTTTCCCCCTTTCCCCGGTAGGAGCCATAGGCGGGGAGAATATTCTTTGACTGATATACCTTTGCACCATAACGTTCCGCAATGGCCCGGGTATTATCCTGGGAGGAAGAATCGATAACCACAATTTCATCTAAAAGAGGATACCTATCCATTAATTCGGTTCGAATTACAAGGATCTCCTTACCAATGGTAGCTTCTTCATTTAATGTAGGAAAAGCCAGAGATATTTTAATGTTCTTCTTCATCTTTAAATCTACGAGGCGTCCGATATCTGCAAACCGGGAATGGTGCCAGGTTCTCTGTAACAAGGAATCTATCTGCGGCATTAAAGGACCCCTTCTTTATCAGATTTTTCAAGCAGGGTAAACAATAATTTTCTCCCCAATTCAAGGCTTTCAATTTCTATCTCGTCATAGTCGAGCCCAATATGTCCTCGGGACATCCCGATGACCAGGGCAGGTACATTTTTAGTAGTAAAATAGGAAACCGCCGATACAGCGGGTTTCTCTTTAATTTTTATATGCAGGTCCTTCATAATAGAAGTTACCATTTTACTGAGCTTATGATTTATTTCTGGATTTCCAACGGGTATATAGCTTACCACATCGATCTTAGCCTTTGTTTTGTACTGGGCTGCGGTTTTTTCTGCAGTAGCTATAGCAGCATTTCTTGCCATCTCAAGGACTGCAGGATCTGAAGAATACAGTTCAATCTCAATGAGACCTTCTGTCGGGTGTTTGCCAAAGCCAAAACCAGCTTCAATTCTGCTTATAATTGATGTAGTTTCTCCCTTTTCATCCCATTGAACCATAGAAAGACTTTGTGCAAGCTGGGTAATTGCATCTACTGCGGATGTTCTGGAATCGCCTTCTTCTGAGTCATCCAGGGTTATATCTACCCTGATATGATAGGTTCCCTTATAGGAGGTATTAAGCACCCCGAGGGACAAACCTCGGATAGAGAAAACAACTTCCGGAACAGTATCAGCCCCATTAAGCAAGGTATTAAAGAGTTCAAGAGGAACCTTCCCCGGAGAAGTAATAGTAAAGAGTAAAAGCAGGTCCCTTTTAAGGTGAAGATTTCCTGTTTTTATAGCCTCTGCAATCGCAAGCAGGGTTGCAGGGCCAATGGCATCTGCAAGTCCAAATCCATAGGCTTTTTCTGTATCAAGCCGCCCCAGGCTGCCTGTGGGATGCCAATGCTCACTTGGAAGGGCAGAGACTAAGAGTATTGGCTTTCCGTTCTCTGAATCCTGAGAATGGAGCCTTGCAATAAGATGCCCCGATTCATCTATTGATGAAGGGATTCCCAGACTTGCAAGTCGTTCCACAATAAATGTAACACGGGTTTCCTCCCGTTCAGTGGGAGAAGGAAGACTACTTAATTGCAGGGCATCGGAAAGAATCCGTTCGGAGAGGGGATACTTGGCACGCCGTAAGGAAGCCAATATGGTTTTAGAGGTTTTCTTCAGCTGATTTATTTTATCAGAAATAGATTGGGCGATTTTCGAAAAAATATTCATACTACCCCCTTTTTATAATTTATATAGTATAATGCTTCGATAGTAAACCTAAAGTGGAGGATGAAGATGACTACAAAGGCCCGTGATATCGGTAGACTTTTTTCGCCCCTGCAGGTAGGCTATATTGCCGACTGTGTAGAACCCTTGAGTGCAGGTTCTGAGGCAGGCTGGGCGCTGGAACTGCTGAAGGATCGGCCGGAACTTAAGGTGCTTCCTATTGAACGGGATGGGGCTGTACTGGGGGTAGTCCCCCGGCATGTACTCGAGGAAATAGTCGAATCCACCTGGAAACGATTCTGGCAAAAGGATCTGGATGCCTATGTTATCCCTGCCCTAAAAACGGTGGAAGCCACCGACTTTGTAGACCGTATCGTTGCCGAGGGACTTAAAGAAACCCAGGAAGATGACCCGGGGTGGTATATCGTACAACACCATCGAAGCTACCTGGGGATAGTGAACCTGCGGCAAATGCTGGAACATCTGAATGAAATCCGCGCCCAGGACTTGAGACGGGCTGGAGAGATTCAGCAATATCTACTGAGCAAACCGATCCCTGAGGATCCGCGTTATAAGATTCTCTTTTACAACCGGATGGCCCACGAAGTGGGGGGAGATTTTTATCGAGCGGCCCGCATTGGACCAAACCGTTATATGGTTGCCTGCTTTGATGTGGCAGGAAAAAATATATCCGGCTCTCTGGCCACCACAGCCTTAGGAGCTTTTTTTGCAGCCTTTAAGCTGTTTTCCTATGAAGGGGATCCGCGAAAAACTACGGGACTCCTCAATGCCATGATTAAGGATGTAAATCCCGATGATGTCTTTGTGGCTGCGGTCCTGTTCTATATTGATTTTGACACTAATATAGTAGAAGTACATAACTGCGGATTTTCACCAGTGCTTGCCTTTATTCCCCAGGAGGAGGAAAAGAAAATATCCTGCAAGATTGCCCGGCCAAATCTTCCTCCTCTGGGAATAGAAGAAAAACTTGTTAATGAAGCGCCGATTTCACTTCCTATTATAAAGGGGATGCGTTTAACCGCATATTCTGATGGGCTTACCGATATGACAGACCCCTTCGGCGAACGGTATGGGGAAGAAAAAACGATAGAACTCCTGCGGGATGTTCACAAAACGCCACTCTTAGAGGTATCACAAAAGCTTGATGAAGAGGTAAACCGCTGGATTGGGGAATCCCACCTTGCGGATGATATTACCCTGGTGGATATCAGGTTTTAATACAGCCTTAATGACGGAGCAATACCAGAGTCCCCAGGAGACCAATACCCAGTGAAAAAGCAAAAAGCAGTCCGGCGAAGCTGGGCTGCCGGGTTTCAATTTTATGGGTGATATATTTCCCTGGAGGACTTATTACAAAAAGATATAATAGGACTCCTTGAGCTAGAAGCGACAATGTTCCTTTTATTGAATTCAGTGTAAAAAGATGGGTTGGCACAGGATTTGTCTCGGTTCCCACGAGCAATCCTGCAAGCCTTCCAATCTCCTTAGAGAAGAGTCCACCCATAACACAAGCTAAAGCAAAAATTACAAGCGAAACCTTAAGCCAAAATCCGGTAACAGGTTTAAGTACCAATATATTGGGGTTATACTCCGGCCTTGCTTTAGCGGATTTTCCTTCTGGTATAAACGTTCGACTCAATTTAATCATAGAAGCAACCGTACCGACAGAAGCGATACTAAGGATAATATATTCCCAGGAGCCCTTGTGCAGATAGGAAATTGCAGCTTTGCTGGCAAAGCCATTAAATGGCGGGAAGGCTGATATGGAAAGGGCTCCAATAAAAAAAGCAATTGTTGGTATAAGACCTACTTTATAAGCTCCTCGAATGGTATACACATCCTTTGAACCAGATGCATCGATAACCGTCCCAACACTAAGGAACAGGAGCCCTTTAAAAAGGGCATGATAAAAGGCATGCATCCAGGCTGCAGCTATTGCCATAGGACTTGCAATAGCCCATGCGCTGACCACATATCCAATCTGACTTATAGAGTGATAAGCTAATAACCGTTTTGCTTCTCTCTGAGAAAGGGCAAATATCACCGCTACCAGAGCTGTGAGGGTCCCCGATAGTTTTAATACATCCAGAATTTCCTTAAAAACAATATCTATAGCTGATACATTGGACATGAGCAGAAATAAGAAGCGCCCCAGAGCAAAGAGAGGAACCTTGATGAGAACACCGGAAAGCACCGCAGAAATTGCATGAGGAGCCGTTGCATGGGCTTCCGGAAGCCAGCCATAGACCGGCAAGATGGCAACCCGAACTGCGGTGGCAATGACGATACAAACCAGAGAAAGACCGAGCCCAACAATCTGGGCTTCGGTAGTTATCCTGGTTATATATCGGGCTATACCATCATAGGAGAGGGCACCAGTAATACGGTAGACACCAAAAACTCCAATGAGAAAAATAGCCATAGCTGTAGAACTCACTGCCATATAGCTAAAGGCAGCCATAAATGCACGACCTTTGCCGGAAAATGCAGTAAGGGCATAGGAAGCAATACCAAGAATTTCAAAACAGACAAAAAGATTAAATAAATCTGCTGAGGATGCAGTGGCAGTTAATGCAAAGGTTTGAATAAGAAAAAGGGCAGAAAATTCTGGTGTATGAGGTCCTGCTGTCCGGGAGTATAGCCAGGACGTGGCGGCAGTAATAAAACCCATTACATTCAATAACCAGCTCACCCCATCAAAACGTAGTTCAATTCCGATAAGAGGATGCTGATTACCAACATAAAATTGAATAGGATGTTGACTGACCGCAGGATAGAGAAAAAATAAAAGGCCCAGAGGTACAAACAACCCCAAAAAAGCAGCAAACCAATCTATAAGCCGTTGAAGAGTCTGGCTTTTCATCATTTTAGAAACAAAACAGAGGGCCGCACCCAAGAGGGGTAATATAATTTGAATCACTATTAGATTCTCGCTATTCATCATTTGCTTTCCTCTGAATCTCTTCTACATTCAGGCTTTCGTACTTCTGGTACAAACGGTACACAAGGGCTAAGGCAAGGGCAGTCACACAAATTCCGACCACTATGGCGGTCAACATGAGGGCCTGAGGAATGGGATCCACATATCTGACCCGGTCTTCTGAAAGAATTGGGGCATGATCTCCAATACGACTCCCCTCTACAATAAAGAGCAGAATGACCGCTGAGTTCTGGATTGACAGGGCGAATACTTTTTTAACCAGATTTTTTTGCACCATAAGGCCATAAAAACCAAGCAGAAAGAGACAAAGTATAAGTATTCTGTTAATCATCATGTTGCATATCCATCATAAGCAAACCCAGAATAGAAAGGCCTGAACCAACCTTTAGCCCTATTGCCATATTAAATCCGATGATATAGATCACCCTGGGTATAGAATCTCCGATTTTTGTAAGGGGATTCTCTAGTATAGCAGCTCCTAACGTGAGGGGAATGCAGACTAGCAGCAGTATGAGCAATAGGGATAACAGCTCGATACGATGGAGCCTGTTCTTTGTTAATTGAGAATCTCTTTTGTGATGTTCCCTTCCCAGGGCTATGAATAACATACCCGATGCAAGCACTACCCCGCCCTGGAAACCACCGCCTGGTGATTGGTGCCCAAAAAACATCACATACCAGCCAAAAAGCATAACCACCGGGGCAAGTTTACCGGTAGTCATGCTTATAATATTAGTTCTGATCCCTCCTCTTTTATGTGAGGGAACAGGGTCTTGATGGGGAGATCCGGAACCCTTTATGAGAAAAACGGCTCCTGTGACTGCTGCTAAAAGTACAATAGTTTCTCCAATGGTATCGTAGGCCCGGTAGCCTAAATAAATGGCTGAAACTAAATTACTTGCTCCCGTATCTCTATACCCATTATACAGCAGAAAGTCCCGGGCATTCTGAGACCAGGGATGTTCGGTAATAATGATTGGGCCTAAGACCGCTGAAAGTAATATTATACTGACTATACCCATCAGATTTGTCATGGGTCGCTCCGTTTTGTATGCTTGATAATCCAGATAAAAACAACCGTAGAAAGACCAGCTCCTACCGCCGCCTCAGTAATTGCCACATCGGGGGCATGTAAAAGATAAAAGATGAGGGCCGAGACAACACTGGTCATGGAAAGCACTATGGTACTATGTAAAAGATCTCTGGAAAATAGTGCATAGGCAGAGCCGATTACAATAAAAAAGAGCAGTACCGTGATCATAGGAGCTTACCAGGCTTTGTCCATGGAGTTATGCCAGAAAACCAGGCATAACGGCTAATAATATGGGTACTAGTTGGCGAAGAAACGAGAAAAAACAACATAAGCAGGAGAATTCTGAATGCTGAAGCCACATCTGCTGCATTAACGAGGCTGAGAAGGAAAATGGTAAACGGAGCGGTAGAACTGGCTAATGAAGAAGCCTGCAGACGGGTATAGCAATCGGGAAAACGGAATAAGCTGAGGGTTCCAGCAATGGCAAACACACTGGCTAATACAGCTAAAATAAGAGAAATGACATCAAACATATTCCCCATTAAAACCTCCGATCATCCGTTTCCTTTTCCCGGAAAAAACGTGCAATAGCTAATATTCCTAGAAACCCGAATACATCATAAAGCAATGCCACATCAAGGTAGAGCAGCCGGCCTTCCTGAGTTCCATATAATACAAGCAATGATAAAATAAGAGATGAAATAACCGCTAACGCGGTAAGCCGATCCGCTCCTCGGGGACCAAGGATCAGCCGGATGATTGCCACACCGATACACCCGATAAAAATCCAACTGGTAGTAGTAAAAATCCATTCCTTCATATCCAGATCTTCCGTAATTGATGTTCTAATCTTCCCTTTATTTCGTTACCTGCCTGTTTTGCATGTTTTGTGCTTACAAACATCCAATGGATCACATACTGATCCTCATCCAGATCCATTGTAATCGTTCCTGGACTGAAGGTTATAGAATGGGCCAATACTACCCGGGCCAGATCTGACCTCAGAGTACTTTTGAAATGGACTATCCCGGGACGTATCCTGCCGGTAACTATTGCGCCGAACATTTTAAAACTTGCACTATAGAGAGCCCAGATTAGCAGGGGAAAATAAAAAAGCAATGGAAAAATCCGAGGTATAACAGACCGTTTCCCCGCTTCATATTCTTCGATAAACACATTGTACACCACACCGGCTATAATAATTGAGCCCACCAGTCCAATTACTAAATAAGGAATGTCCAAAGTTGCAGAAAAGAGGATCCAACAGATAAAAAGAAAGAGAACAGTAAGGCCATATCGTATCAGGTTCCAACGGATCCGTGTCTTCGACAACACTATTTAATCCTTTTCTAAAAGCAAAGCCGCCAGTTCTTCCGCATTCGATGCAGCTCGGGCCCGTTCTCGAAAATGGGGATCATGAAGAAGCCGGGCTAACCTGGATAAAAGCTTAAGATGATAGGCGGTGTCATTTTTAGGGCCCGCCATAATAAAAAAGAGATCCACCGGTTTTCCGTCGGGGGCATTATAGTCTATCGGAGTTTTTAATCGTAACACCGCCATCACGGTACTCTGCATGGCATCACTTAATGCATGGGGGACCGCAATCCCTTCCCCTATGGCGGTAGAAGCCAGCTGTTCTCTTGCCATGATATCATGATACATAGAGTCGCCCTGGCTGATTTTACCTGACTTTTCTAAAAGCTCTATCGCTTTTCTTATAACCTCATCCCTACTGGCTGCTTCCACATCTATTTCAATACACGAAACATCAAGGATTCCGGAAAAATCTACCATAACAACTACTCCTCTTTACTAATTTTTGATATTCCACGGGCCCAATCGACCGGAAGGGTAAACATGAGCCCGGTACCTGGCTGTTCTAATGAACCAATTGTCTTTTCTACAAGCGGCACAAGCTGATCTAACATAGCCTCATCTTCGATAACTGAAAGGATGGTTTTGTTATAGGGCTTATTTCCCTTCATAAAATCCTTAAAACCGGCAAAAAGGGGAACCTCGTAGGAAAGAAACCGGCCCATTCCTTCAGAATCAAGAATGGTAGCCCGGGATATTCCCGCTTCGACATAGGCTTCTAAAATTTCTTCTAAATAGTTTTCATCATTAACAATAAATACTAGAAGCTTCATACCCAAAGTATCCGGGGCCCCGGTTGGTATTGTCAAGTTTTTTTAGTATTATTGACAGAGGTTCTTGCAAAAGTAACGTATTTTTGCAATTGTCACCCTATAATCGTTAACAAAGGAGTTCCCCATGGTGGAAGCCCTCAAAAAAAATCCGGCCTGGAAGGGCCGGCGCGGTCCGGTGGTCCTCGTTATAATGGACGGGGTCGGATACGGTAAATATAAGGAAGGCGATGCGGTCGCCGATTCCAAAATGTACAATCTGGAGGCTATAAAAGCAAAGAGCCCCCATACCCGCTTAAAAGCCCACGGTAAGGCAGTAGGGCTCCCTTCAGATGAGGATATGGGCAACAGTGAAGTTGGTCATAATGCGATTGGCTGCGGCCGGGTATTTTCCCAGGGTGCAGCCCTGGTATCCAAGTCCATCGAAACAGGAGCCATGTTCCAGGGCAAGGCCTGGCGGGAGGTAATTGACAATGTTAAGGCCTCCGGCGGAGCCCTTCATTTTATCGGCCTCTTTTCCGACGGAAACGTGCACAGTCATATTGACCACCTAAAGGCTATGATTCAAAAAGCAAAAGATGAAGGGGTTAAGAAGGTCCGAATCCATGTGTTATTCGATGGACGGGATGTGGGCGAAACCAGTGCGCTGGACTATGTGGATCCCTTTGAGGCCTTCCTTAAGGGATTGAATGATGGCAGCTTCAACGCCCGCATTGCCTCAGGCGGAGGCCGCATGTGGATTACCATGGATCGCTACGGTGCCGACTGGTCCATGGTTGAACGGGGCTGGAAAACCCACGTACTCGGCATGGGACGGCAGTTCGGCTCCGCCAGGGAAGCGGTGGAAACCTACCGCAAAGAGATCCCTGGAATTATCGATCAGGACCTGAAGGAATTTGTCATTGCTGAGCAGGGCAAACCTGTTGGAACTATAGAAGACGGAGACTCGGTTATTTATTTTAATTTCCGGGGTGACCGGGCATTGGAAATGACCGCAGCCTTTGAACAGGACGATTTTGACAAGTTCGACCGGATCCGCAGGCCAAAGGTTGTCTATGCGGGCATGATGGAATATGACGGGGATATGCATGTTCCTAAGCGGTACCTGGTCAGTCCCCCGGCAATCGACAGAACCATGGGAGAATACCTGGCAGCCAGCGGTGTTCGAACCCTTGCCATCTCGGAAACCCAGAAATACGGTCATGTAACCTATTTCTTTAACGGAAACCGGACCGGAAAATTCGATGAGAAGCTGGAAGATTATGTCGAAATTACCAGCGATGTACTACCCTTTGAACAGCGTCCCTGGATGAAATGTGCAGAAATCACCGACGCAGTACTGGAAGCGATCTCATCGGGGAAATATAACTTTATCCGGCTCAATTATCCCAACGGAGATATGGTAGGCCACACAGGCAACTATGAAGCGGTAGTCTGTTCAATGGAAGCCATGGACCTGCAGCTGGGACGCCTCGCCAAAGCCGTGGAAGCCGCCGGCGGTATCATGGTTATTTCTGCAGACCACGGAAATTCCGATGATATGTTTGAACATGACAAGAAAACCGGCGCAGTAATTTACAAAGAAGATGGACAGCCAAAGGCAAAAACCAGCCACAGCCTGAATCCCGTACCCTGTATCATCTACGATCCTGAGCATAAGGGTGAATATACCTACAAGGCAGGCGAAGGGGTTCTGAAAACAGGCCTTGGGATAAGTTCCCTGGCAGCTACCTGCATTCAGCTCCTCGGCTTCATCCCCCCGGAGGATTATGATCCTTCGGTACTTCCCATGTAATAGCAGCTTTGGTTTAATATAAAAAAGCGACCAGCCATATGGCTGGTCGCTTTTTTTGTATAGATCTACCCTAAAGGGTACCAGTTGCAGTTTTAGAACTCCTCAAAATCATCATCACTTGTGGTTGGAGGAGGTATGATGGTCGGTGAGTTATCTAATTTTGAAGTCTCAGGCTTATGTTCAGGCATTGGCATTTTATGTTCCGCAGGCAGCGGGATAGGCTTTTTTGGTAATGCCTTTGGGGTCCGGTCCGACTTCGGAGCCCCCTGAGGGATAGGTCCCTTAAGGGTACTCGTACGGGTATCGGATCTGTTCACCAGATGCACATCCGCTTCTTTTAACGAAAAATACTGAACGGTCTGCCTTAGATTCATAGACTGGGATGAGAGTTCCTCTGCCATGGAAGCCAATTCTTCACTGGAACTGGCATTCTGCTGAATGACCGAATCCAGCTGCATAATTGCCGATACAATCTGTTCTATACCTATGCTCTGTTCACGGCTGGCTGCGGAGATTTCCTGGACCAGTTCGGCGGTTTTTTCTACATCGGGCAGGACATTGGTAATCCGATGCCCCGCTTCTTCTACGGTCTGGACACTCTGTTTTGATATACCCAGTATCTCATTAGCGGCGGTCTGACTACGCTCAGCCAGCTTGCGAACCTCGCTGGCTACTACCGCAAAGCCCTTGCCAGCCTCACCTGCCCGGGCTGCTTCAATGGCTGCATTGAGGGCTAGCAGATTAGTCTGCCGTGCTATTTCATCAATAATACTAATTTTCGCCGCTATAGATTTCATCGCCTCTACAGACTGAAGAACCGCCTCTGCACCCTGGCGGGCATCCTCCAAAGCCCGGCGGGCCAACTGTTCCGTGCTGGCCGCATTGTCTGCGCTTTGTTTAATAGTTGAGCTGATCTCCTCAATCATGGAAGAGACCTGCTCAGCGCTGGCAGCCTGTTCGGTCGACCCCTGGGAAAGGTTCTGGCTTGTCTGGCTTATGGCCGCAGCGCCTTTTTCCACCTCAAGAGCTGCGGTTTGTATGTTATGGACAATATCGGTCAAGGTATGCATCAGGGTGCTTGTTGCCTGCACCGCTTCTCCAATCTCATCCCGCTGGGTCTGGGTTCTCTGCAGCTTATGTTCCGTAGACTCATCAACCCAAACCTGTCCTTTACCCACCTGCTGTATCACCGCAGAAACAAGCTGTATGGGGTTTGTGAGGGAATTGATCGCAAAAAGAATGATAACCACGAGGATTAATAAAATAATAACTGATATAACAACTACTATGGAAACAATGCGCATGGGAGCTTCATTTATCTGGCTCGCAGGTATAACCATGGCAAAGTTCCAGCCCTGACTTAAAGGAATGGGGTTAAATACTATGTATTTTTCGATTCCCTTGTCATCCCAATAGCGCTGACTGCCGGTTTTACCTTCCTTCATCCGCTCGATAGCCCCTTCCATCTCGCGGTACCCCAATTTAGAAGGTTCAGAAAAATTAGCCTTTAACACCAGGTCTTTATTCGGATGGGCAATGACATTGAATTTGCTGTCAACAATAGTTGCATAGGCCTGGCCATACTTTATATTTGCAACAATGTCAGAAATGGTTCCGAGATCGACCGCTGCAGCGGTAAGACCGATCCGCTTACCGGCTGAATTCAGCTGTGGTAACACGATAAAGGTCATGGCCTTGCCAGTTGAAAGGGAAATCAGGCCTTCGCTGACCACATACTCGGCCCCGTTTGCGATTTGTTTAAAATACTCCCTTGTAGAAAGATTCCCCTTCCCTCCTGCGGAGGTAAAATAGTCACCGTTCAGATCCCCAAAATATTCGTAGGCCACATCCTTTGGTAAGTTCGACTGGCGGGAAAGAATATAGTTTTGAATCCGCGACAGATCTCCGCTTTTCATCTCGCTGTTACCAGCGGTACGTTTCACATTATTCAGGTGCCCTTCGAGCCAGCGTCCAATTTCCGCAGCCCAGCTCTGCACATTTAGCTCCGTAAGAGTTAATACGGATTCACGGCTCATAGATGCAACTGAAAACCCCACAATGAGGGCCAAGCCAATTAAGCCAAGGGCCGAAGGCAGCGCGAGGTAGAGAATCATTTTTCCTTTAAGTTTCATAGAGCCTCCTTTTAAAACTATAGTCAATTTTTTGTCGAATGCAAGGCTGGAACAGCTACAGAGGAATCAGCATACCCTGGCAGCGCTTGAACCAGCCAGTCCTTAATTGGTACTGCTGTTCCAGGACCTGATTCAGGGGCAGCGGGTCGGCCCAGACCGGTTTGCAGGGGTGGCCAGTCCTGTCGCAGATAGAGAGGCCCCCATTGCCGATGCGATCAGCCGCATCGGCAGGAACGTGACCGGTATCTATAAAACTGGAAATAAACTGGAATAAAAACTCCGCCCCTTCCCGGCAGGCATCCAGGAACAGGTTGATGAACGAACGGGTATCTTCCTTACCTTCCTGACAGGGATGTCGCCAGCTCTGGTGAGCCAGATTAAGGTAATCGATGGTAAGCGGGAAGCCCTCTGGATAAATAAGAGCCACCGATGCGGGGGTCTGGTCATTCCGTAAATAGAGCCCCTCATCCTTTTTTCTTTGGTTCATAGAAGTTCTCTGAGGATTGGTTGAGCGATAAAAGCTAGCCGCATCCAAGAGGGCATTTTCGATCCTCTGAACCAGCAAAGGATCCTTGCCGGCCCGTTCAGGATAGGCGGTACGCAGCGCATCGGCCAGAGTTTCTATCAGGTAAACAGGAGGTTCTTCACAGGCCCGGGTAAGAACAGCATCCTGGTTCCAGGCAGAAATATGCATACCCTGCAAGAGTTCCAGCAGTTGCACATCGAGAATTCGCTCAAAAAAGGCATGGAGCCTGCCATATTTTGCGGTTTCAGGCTTATCCGGCGAAACCCAGCCGGCCTTATAGACTATGTAAGGATGGGCTACCCGATCCAGGTATGCATGGGTGAGAAATCCTAATGAGTAGGCACCAAGGCTTGTCAGGGCTGAACTGAGGGTCCTTTTCAGCAGTACGGTCATAAAGGTGCCAAAACCGCGGCGGTGCAGCAGGCTTCCATATTCTATTGCCACAGGTCGGCGTCTTTGGCTGTGATAAAAAATATCCGGCCCCTGACAACCCAGGGCAAAGGATGAACTATACAGGCTTTTTAGTTTAGCTATGGGATCATCAAAACGGTGACCATACTTTTCCTGTAACAGTCCTTCGCAGATGCGTATCAGTTCCTTTCCAAACAGGATATGGGCAATTTGAGCAGGCATATAGGTAAGGATATCAAAGGTTTTTGCAAAAGTCTGTTATTTTTATAAAAACCTCCTGCAATATTTTTTTGTGCTAAGCCATAGCCCTGACCAGCAGGAGCATTGATGGGCCGGGCTACGGCACTACTTATAAGGGCTTCTCCATATTAACCAAGCCCTGTATCTGACCATTAAAAAATCTTCAGGTCGGGCTGCTTCTGTTGACACACCGAGCCTTGATATGCTATGTTCCTTTTCGTTCCGCAGAATGAAACGGAAACGGGCAATAGCGCAGGTGGTTAGCGTACAAGTCTGGGGGACTTGGGGTCGGCGGTTCGAGTCCGCCTTGCCCGAAAACAAGAGGCTTTTAGAAGGGCTTAAAAACCTTTTCTAAAAGCCTTTTTTTTTGAGGTTTTAGCAAAAGTAACAGACTTTTGCTAAAACCTCATTCACTTCCTGTTACTCATCAAAGAAAACAGCTTTTTAACAAGCCCAATCCTGCCAAAAGCAAGCATCCAAAGCAGAGCAAGAACGAGAATCAGCGGAATACCATAGATAATGAGGGCCACAATAATAACTATGCCCGTTTGCACTATAGATCCGAAGGATACAAAGAGGTTACGAAGCCGTTCCCATAAAGTGGGCTGACCACTTGTGCCCTGCACTTGGCTTTCCATGGTCAAGGAAATGGTAGCAAAGTCCACCTGTTTTACAAGACCCCGAAAATTGCCCTCCAGGCTTTCCAGCTCGGTGGTTGCATCGTTCAAAAATCGCTCCACATTAAGGAGATCTTCCACATTTTTAGCATTTTTCAGGTACGTTTGGTATCGCTCTACCAGAATTCGCTTATTTTTCACCCGGTTTTCCAGGTCATAATAGTATTCAGTCACATCCCTGGCCTGTACATTCTTATGCCGTATTTTGCCCTTTGACCCAAGGGCGTCCAACAGGGCATTAAAATGCTCAACCGGAACCTTTATTTCAAAGGATACGGAGTTTTCATACCAATCCTGCGAAGCCGTATAGGCCTTATATTCCGCAAGCTGGGATTCAAGCTTTTTTGCAGCATCCTGAATATCCTGAACCGCAATGGTAAGGTTTGCGGTGTAAATCAGCTTTCTGCCATCAACCTGAGCGTCAGCCCTTTTTGGATCCGGCATACTATCACCCGCCCCCGAATCGCTTAACGCTTTGCGTTCTGCAACAGCGGGGGCGCTTTCTGACATGAGGGCTACACTTTTACTCGATATGCCCGCTTCGGAAGGAGTCCTGCTGCATCCGGACAAAAGGGCAAGGACTAAGGTCGATACCATTACTCTACCATACATCTGTTTCATACTATGGCACCTCTTGTTAGATTGTAGCTCACTTTTAAAAATGTATCTAATGTGGCCCTTGCACAATGTATAAAAAATGTGTTATTTTCACTTATCCCACCTTATTTGCGAGGTTTTTCATGGCATACAAGGTAACCGATGCCTGTGTTAACTGTGGCGCCTGCGAAGGCGAGTGCCCAGTAGAGGCTATTTCTGAAAAGGACGGAATGCGCTGGATAGATCCTGACAAGTGCCAGGATTGCGGTGCCTGCGCTGGGGTATGCCCCACCGAAGCCATTATTGCTGGCTAAGGCATTCCAACATCCTTTGCGTGAGCCGTTCAAGCATGGTCATTACCGGCAAAGCTGGTTTTAGACTGGACTTGAACGGCTTTTTTAATATTGGGCAGCATGAATAAACAGCACCTGTATCTTAATTTTTGTTTTGTTATATACTACGCGGTTTTACCAATCTTATCTGTCCATGCTTCACCCCATCCATTAATTAAATTATTACAAAGTAACGATCCAATGTTCCTTCAGTACCAGCAAGACGTTGAGGAAAACCGGATTCTGATTGCCCGCTATCGTCAGGGGCTCTATAAAAATGATACGGAAGCCTCCAGCAAACTAGCCCAAAGCCTGACCATTTATAGATATATTGTTAAGAGCGGTGATGACATCTTTTCTATCGCAGCCCGATGTACCATACCCTATGAGTCAATTGCCACCCTAAACCGCCTTGAACACCCTTCTTTTATACAAGCAGGTAAAGAAATACTTCTGCCGTCTCTGCCATCCCTCTTCATCCCAGAAACTGCAGAGACTGATCTGGAACGGCTTCTCATCAGTGCACATACAGAGGATACATCTTTTATCATACGGGTTTATCCTGAGGGAAAAAGTCTGGAACTTTACTGCCTGCCCGATCAGGGGTTCAGTGGAACAGAACGGGCCTTCTTTCTGAACACCGCATTCCGGTATCCCCTTCCGATAATCCGCATCACCAGTGGTTTTGGTCTGCGAAAGAACCCCATCTCAGGGACCATAAAGCTCCATGAAGGCCTCGATCTTGCAGCACCTATAGGTACACCGGTCTATGCATGCCGGGAAGGAAGGGTTAGCAGCACCGGATGTAATGATCTTTATGGGAACTTCATTGTAATCACCCATGAAGGTGGATGGTCCAGTCTCTACGGACACCTTTCAACTATCGAAGTGAGCTTGCAGAGCTCTGTACATTCGGGTACAGTAATTGGTACTGTAGGAATGACTGGACAAACCACCGGTCCCCATTTACATTTTGAATTACGGCAGGATGGCAAAGCCCGGGATCCGGCCCCATTCTTGCCTGGAAAAGGGAGCAATCGATGAAGCTCAGGCTTTATGCCGCGCTCTGTTTACTATCTATTCTCAGCCCCCTCGGAGCAGAAACCTTCAGGACTACCCTTAAAGGTTCAGTCGAGATATCTCCTCTTAAACCAGAAGGTAAAAGCCTTACACTGACCTATATAGATGCGGTATTGGTTACCCTCTCACCGGAATCGGCGTTTCTGAGAGGTATAGAGGTAGAACTGAAGGTCCCCCAGGTTTACCTGAAATACCGCAGCAGTGTAGGCATGTCCCTGTATAATGGTTTAAAAGAAATACAAAAACCTGGGGTAGTTGATTTTCAGCTTGAACGGCTTGCATTTGAGATTATCCCAGCAAAACTCCAGGCCGTATATCATATCCCGCTCAGGCAAGGACATGGCTTAAAAACAAGCCCCTATGTTACGGTGCCCACCGGAATAGTACAGCCCCAGACCTTTCCGCTTCTCATCAGACTGATGCCTCTTATAAAGGGCTTATCAGAAGAAGTGGAAACCATGGAATTTGGGCTGACTATCCGCCCTATTATTGCCGATGAGGGAGCTCTAAAACTACATATCAGAACCCCCGACTCAAAGAAAGACAAACCCTTTACAGTATTAATTGACGATACGGTAATTCAAGATTTTTCCAAGGAACAGATATTAAAATCCGGGGAACATCACCTGAGTATCATCTCTGAGGATTACCGTTCAGAAAGTCGTACCTTTATCATTGAACGGGCCCGGACTTTGGATGTATCCATTGATTTACGGGATACGACCCCCATACTCCAATTCGAAGCCCCGGACAACACAAAGGTTTATCTTGATGATGACCTTATTAATAATCTGCGTCAGCTTAAAACCGTAGAACCTGGGGTGCATACGGTTCGTTTCCAGGTTGGCGATTATTCAGTGGTAAAACAGCTGACAATCGAAAAGGGAAAAACCTATAAAGTCGTTCTAACTGTAGATGTGTCTGTAAACGAAGAATAGCGGAACTTGATAAAATTAAGTAAAGAAGTTTTCTTTAAATCCGATGATATCAATGTCGGACCTATAGTTCCCCTCCCAAACCGCTATACTTCCGACGGCCACATTGGCAGGGCTGCCCCAAAAAGGCAGCCTTTTTTTATCAAACCTTTCATGCTTGACAAAAGGGCAAGGCTTCCGTAGGCTCATGGTCATGGCATTTACGTTTAAGAAACCAAAGCGAAGAACCATTGTTGGCCTTATTACCCTGTTTGTACTCTTTATAGCAATTTTTCTCGGTATTGGAGTTGGTCTATTTGTAGCAGAAACGGTAAATATAAAGAATCAGGAAAATTTCACCGATTTCGCCCCAGCCTTACCTACTAAACTTCTGGATATTAATGGGAATCTGATCACCGAATTTTCCGCCGAAGAAAAGCGGGAAATCATTGCTTTAAAGGATTTACCTCCCCATTTAATACATGCGGTTATTGCCCGGGAAGATCCAGACTTTTATAAGCATCATGGCTATAGTTTAAAGGCTATTGTACGGGCTGTTTTTGGTCAAATTATAGGGAAAAACCTCGGTGGTGGCTCAACCATTACACAGCAGTTAGCGGGAACTCTCTATCTTGACCGTTCAGAACGATCTATAACCAGAAAATTGCGAGAGTTATGGTGGGCCCTGCAACTGGAGAGACGGTATAGCAAAAACGAAATTCTTGAATTGTACCTTAATAAGATGTACATGGGCGCCGGCACCTATGGGGTAGAAGCAGCCAGTAAGTATTTTTTTGGCCATAGTGCACGGGAGATAACCCTGGCAGAAGCGGCAATTCTCGTTATTCAGCTTTCAAGCCCGGCTAGATACAATCCCCTGGATAATCCAAATATCGCCCGGGATCGGCAGAAGGCCGTTCTGGATAAAATGGTAGAGCTTGGATATACCACAAGGAAAGAGGCTGATGCATCCTTTGAAGATTATTGGGCGAATTATGACTATACCAGGGTCTCCACATCTGCCTATTTTGCCCGGGATGATAAAGCCCCCTGGTTCAGTGAGTATGTCCGCCGACAGCTGGAAAACATGCTCTACGGTTCCCTCGATCTATATAAGGACGGTTTTGTTGTTAAAACGACTTTAGACCTGAATTTTCAGGCTGCAGCGGATCGGCAGATGGCTCTGGGGCTTGCCCAGGCAAACGAAGAATATAAAAAGACCATTAATACCCGGCTCGATGCTGCTGAAGCACTATATGTGCCTATTATAGACCTTCTCTCGCTATCCTTTGGAATTGACGAGATTCATGCTACATCGGAAACTAAAAGTAGCCAGAATGCCATGGACCGTTTTGTAAAACGGCTTAATCCGGTGCTCGACGTAGCAGCCCTTATGTTTAACATTCAAAATGTAAAAATGATTACCAATACAGCCTATGGAAAACTTAAAACTATTGCAGAAAAGAATACCGTAGAAGGGGCTCTCATCTCTATTGAAAACGAAACCGGCTATATTAAGGCCATGATCGGAGGTTCAAAATACGATCAGAGCAACCAGCTGATCCGGGCTGTGCAGGGAAAGATCATGCCGGGAAGCTCCTTTAAGCCCCTTTACTATTCAGCAGCTATCGATTCCAGAAAATATACCCCCGCATCCCTCATATACGATTCACCGGTGGTATTTTATAACGAAGACGGAACCCCATATATACCATTAAATTACAAGGGGGAATGGAAAGGACCGGTCCTGCTTTGGTATGCCCTTGCCCAATCTATGAACGTACCATCCCTAAAAATACTCGATGGTATCGGATTCGATGCGGCTATAGACCGTGCAGCCCTGCTGCTCGGCATTACAGACCCGGAAGAAAAACGAAAAACCTTTCCCCGTCTGTATCCCCTGGGATTGGGTGTTATCAGTGTAGCTCCGATTCAGATGGCCAGGGCCTTTGCGGTCTTTGCCAATCAGGGCAGAGAGGTAAGTCCCATTGCCATACTTCAGGTGGAGGACCGGAACGGCAAAATATTCCTGGACCCTGAAAAGGAACTGCGCCTGCAGCAGAAACGAAAGGGCTCGTCAATCCAGCTTATCAGCCCCCAAACAGCCTATGTAATGACGGCCCTTCTAGAAAAAACCGTACAGAGCGGTACCCTGGCATATGCATCGGGCTATGGAACCAAGTTTACCTACACCGACACTAATGGTAAAAAATATACTATTCCTGCAGCTGGTAAAACCGGCACCACCCAAAACTGGGCCGATGCCTGGACCGTCGGTTATACGCCCTACTATACCACCGCAGTCTGGTTTGGTTTTGACCGGCCAGGGAATTCTCTTGGTGTCACCCAAACGGGTGCAACTATCGCAGGCCCTGTCTGGGCTAACTACATGAGGGAAATTCATCGGGGACAGCCGATGAAAGATTTTGTTCGCCCCTCAACAGGTCTTATTGATGTTACGGTCTGTGCAAAATCGGGCTTATTGCCTACACCTTACTGTACTGATGGCACCATTACACTGACCTTTCTTGAAGGCACCCAGCCTCAGAAATATTGTGACATTCATGATGCAGGGGGCCAGTATACTCAGCAGGCTCTGGAGATCATGAAACAGGATACGTTCCATATTGATGATACGGAATTGCAAAATAGTTTAAAACTGCCTTCTCTGAATCTTGACACCCTCCCTGCAACAGGTCCTGCCAATAAAACTGGAAGTGAAAATAACAGTGATGGCGGCAATATACCCACTAATCCTGTTAATCAGGATTACAATCCTCTGTTAGACTAAGGGTAGGATATGCAAATTCCTATTGAAGACATAAAAATTAAAAGGAGAATACGAAAGGATCTGGGAGATCTCAACGCCCTCTCTGAAAGTTTAAGGCGTTATGGACAGATGCATCCTATTCTTATCAATAAAAAGAATGTGCTCATATCAGGCCGGCGCCGCTTAGAGGCCGCAAAACGTTTAGGGTGGCGGACCATCAATGCCCAGCTTATCGATGCGGGGGATGAATTAGCAAAACTTGAATTTGAACTGGAAGAAAACATTCAGAGACAGGGTTTAACCAATGAAGAAATACAAGCAGCCATGAACCGTATACAAAAACTGCGCAACCCCGGTTTTTTCCGCCGCATCTGGAACAGTATTGTCAGATTTTTCAGGAACCTGTTTCATTTAGATTAGAACTCTGGGCTTACCTTGGTTACTTTGCCGATGTTAGGGGCTGGCTCACCACAATAAGTCGGCCCGCCCCTATTATAAGCCTATCACCCCTGCTTTTTCTCGAAGTGGGAGAATTCCATGGAGAAGGTAGCCCGGCCCTGGCTGACCGAACGGAGGGCTGTCATAAAGCCGAACATTTTTGCCATGGGGGCCTGGGCCTTTACATGGTCTACTGTTGCCTTGGAATCCATACTGTGAACAATTCCACCCCGCTGGATAATAAGGCTGATCACATCCCCTACAAACTCCTTGGGGGATATGAGGGTTACGGCCATGATGGGTTCCAATAAGAAGGGATCCGCATTCCGGCAGGCTTCATCAAAGGCCATGCTGGCGCAGGCTTCAAAGGCAAACTCTGAACCGGTAAGCTCCGAGTATTCCAGATCGACGAGGGTCACCCCAATATCGATACAGGGGTAGCCCATAACAATCCCCGAAGGGAAAGCCCCATTGATGCCCCGTTCAATGGCATCGAATATCTCTTCCGGAGCTTTATTCTTTTTGGCTGCACAGGTATAGCGATTTCCCGAACCTCGGGGGAGGCCTTCTACTTTTAAGGTCAGTTTTGCCTCATGTTCCTTACCAGCCAGAACCCGGGAGAACTGTTGTGTATGCTCCACCGTTTTGGCGATCGATTCCCGATAGGTAACCTGAGGATTTCCAACCTTGGCTCCCACATTATATTCCTTCAGGATCCGGGTTACCAGCACATCCAGATGCAGTTCCCCCATGCCGGAAATGATGAGCTGTCCCGTTTCTTCATTTTCCTTGGTGGTAAAGGTGGGATCTTCCTTGGCAAGTATGGCGAGAACCTCCCGCAGTTTATCCTGTTCAGAGATACTTTTTGGTTCAATAGCCACAGAAATAACCGGTTCTGGGAAATGCATCTTTTCAAGTACCACTGGCCAGCCTTCGCTGCCGATAGTATCCCCGGTCTGAGCCTCCTTCATACCGATAATAACACCGATATCACCGGCAGAAAGTACATCCATGGGTTCACTTTTATTGGAATGCATCCTCAGGATCCGATTAGCCCTTTCCCGCTTTTTCTTTCCCACATTAAAGACTACTGTACCAGGTTTAAAACTACCTGAGTACATACGAACATAGCAGAGGCTGCCCGCTTCCCTATCATATTGAATTTTAAAAACCAGCCCCAGGGGAGTTCCATGGGGATCACAGGGAACCTGTACTTCCTCTTCTTTTTTTAGATGGTGGCCGATCGCGGGTCCAACCTCATCGGGGGCGGGAAGAAAATCTACGACCGCATCGATCAGAGGCTGGACGCCCATATTCCGTCTTGAGGCTCCGCAGAGAAGGGGCACAAATTTATCCTTAATAACCGCCTTCCGCAATTCCTTCTTCATCAAATCCAATGGTATTTCCTGCCCGTTTAAATACAGGTCCGTAATAGCCTCTGAATGTTCAGAAAGGGCATCGATAAGTTTTTCCCGCCATTCCCGGGCTAATGCTGCATGTTCCTGAGAAAGGGGGCTGAATATCATTTTTTCACCATCAGTTGCAGAATCCCAGCGAATTTCCCGCATTTCAAGGAGATCGATTACCCCTTCAAAAGCGCTTTCCCTGCCGATTGGTAATTGTATCGGGACCGCCTGGGCTCCCAGTTTTGTTTTAATATCTTCCAAAACCTGAAAAAAATCAGAACCCATCCGGTCCATTTTATTGATATACCCGATACGGGGAACCTTGTATCGGTCAGCCTGGTGCCAGACCGTTTCTGTCTGGGGTTCTACACCACTTACGGCACAAAAAATACAGATCGCCCCGTCAAGAACCCGGAGGGACCGCTCTACCTCGGCGGTAAAATCCACGTGTCCGGGGGTATCGATTATATTTATCTGATGATCCTTCCAATACGTTGTAGTTGCGGCACTCTGAATGGTGATGCCCCGCTCCTGCTCCTGCTCCATCCAGTCCATAATGGCTTCGCCGTCGTCTACTTCGCCGATACGATGGCTTTTTCCGGTATAATAGAGGATCCGTTCTGTAGTAGTTGTTTTTCCGGCATCTATATGGGCCATTATGCCGATGTTGCGCATCCGTTCCAGCATTCTGTTCTCCTGCGGGGATTTTACCCGAAGAAGGGTCTACGTTGCAAGGGAAGTAAGTATTCGCAACATCGGCTGAGCGTATCTGTAAAGTGGGACCGGGGTTACACTCTTTATAGACGGAACAATTTTCGTAGAGAAGCTTTTTTCATAATACGGTAATGCAGATAAAAGAGGAGCCCCCCCATAGGAATACAAACAAAGGAAACTATCACTGACCAGTCCAATGATAGCCTGTGGTAGAGGTTTAAATCGATAATTCCTTCCAGACCGACACACAGGAGGCTTACCGCAAGCAACAGAATTGCGAACACATTTAAGCCCTTCCTGCGGGAAATTCCAATAAAGAGAGCGGCCAGGGTAATACAGAGTTCAACAAGAATCGTGATCGGGAGTCCATAGTTCAAATACCAGCTGATGTGTCCATCCAAAACATCCAGGACAAAGATGAGCAGGGGAATACTCGGGCCCAGAACTGCAAATATTATCCAGGGATACTTTTTTAAAATCAATGGAATGCAGATGACGAGCCATAACATAAGGATGCCAAGGCCTGCATACAGGGACCAGGAAAGCTGATGTTCAGCAAAGAGATTAGCAAGGACAGTAACAATCAGGGCAATACCCAAAAAAACGGAGATTAGCTCAACAGCAATGATGCTGTTGAGCTTCGGTTCTATTTCATCAACCTGCACAGGTCGTTTCTCTTTTCCCGATCTAAAGGATGGATATTCTGTTGAACCCGGTAGGTGTTGTGTTTCTGTGCGTTGCAATTCCCCCTCCACCGTTGCTTTGCCGCAGAGTGGACACCGTTCATCGGTTTCACGCACTATAACTAAACAATACGGACAATGTCTCATAGGTGGTACTCTCCTTCATTCTGACTACTTATTACAAAAACATCGATATCAAAAGATGACAGTTTGGAAAAAAACCGGCGTTCAAAATCCTTATCCCGGACCATACTCCCGATATTGATGTAGAGCCGATTCTGCCAGGTAAGGGCCCCCACATTAGCCCCGGTAGTTCGCGCCCTGGATGGAATAAAGCTGAAGCGAACCACATGGGAAGCAAAGGGTTCTGGCAGGTCTATGATACCCACATTAGAAAGAGAGCCAGAATAGGCCCCCACACCGATTATGGCATTAATAATCCTTAGCACCAGGGTTTTTACGGGCAGAATGACAATCTTGCCTAAGGGGTTCCGTTCACCCCCAACATTCCGTTTAAGCTGCCGCACCAGTTCCTTCTCTTCGAGGCCAATCTGCATTTGATGATGAACCCGTCTCAGAAGTTCCTCGAATGTCCAGTGTCCAAGTCTTACATCAATATAGGGGGCTACAAACAAAAAGAAATTCCGCAAGGATTTAGAAGGATAGTTTTTCCTTAAATTTACCGGGACCTGCACAGAAATGATTTTTTTTGCCTTCTTTTGGGCTCTCCACGGAAGAGCTTCGTACAAATCCTGAAGCACATCCAGATGAACCGCTGTTAGGAATTCTGTCAGCGAAACCTTATAATTCTTTGCTACAGCCAACACCTGCTGCACATCCATGGAACCCAGGGTTTCTCGATAGGCGATAAACATACGGGGGCCAGGGATAGTGAAGGCTTGCCCTGTTTTATCGGGGACCGTGGCGGTGGGTCTGAAATATTTATTATATCCGTCTTCGGCCTCTTCGCTATCTGCCGGCTCCCGGGGATGCTTAATACCGGCCGCTTGCAGGGTACTATCATCAATATCGGTACCGATGCCTATTCTACGAAGGTATTCCACCGTGAGGGCCCGCATAAAGGCGATGGCACCAGTACCATCGGTGATCACATGATGAAATTCTACGGATATACGCCTGCCATAGGCAAAAATCCGTACCGCTGGGCGGTCCCCACCCCTGGGCATGGGAGCACAGGGATACGGTAATTCCTTTTCTACCCGGGGAGGCTTTGATACGGGGTCAAGATAATGCCAGAATACTCCACTGCGAAGGCGTACAAAAAAATAGGGGAACCGGGGAAACAGGGCATCTACCGCATCCTGCAGGGCAGGCACAACTATGGGTGCATCTAACTCACCATAAAATCTGAAAACAAATGGTCCCGAGGCTCCAGCGATGGCAGCCATAAAAATGGCACTATTATCCAGGGAATAAAAAATATCGTCGTGTTTTTTCAGGGCCATACCGCTAATTATAGACAATTTTTACAATTTTTTGTTGCATTTTTTTAATTGCCCCCTTTTCATTTTCCTGGATTCCAATTATTTTACTAATAAAGTCAACTTTAACCGGGAGGTTATCTATGGCAACAGCACCACAGAAAGGGCCTTACTTTGGCACCAGCGCGGTTCATGGCGGACAAAAGCCAGATCCCACTACCCTATCCAGGGCTCCGGCGGTTTACAGGACCAGTTCCTTTGTGTTCAAAAATGCGGAACATGCGGCAAATCTTTTTGCACTTAAGGAATTCGGCAACATCTATTCACGCCTGGGAAATCCTACCAATGATATGCTGGAAGCCATGGTAAGCGAACTGGAGGGAGGAGCCGCATCGGTTTCGGTTGCCTCGGGAACGGCAGCCATATTCAATACAGTTATTACCATAGCCCGCGCCGGTGACGAAATAGTTTCGGCCAGCAATCTCTACGGCGGGACCTACACCATGTTCGATGCAATTCTTCCGGATCTGGGGATAACAACCCGGTGGGCGGATATCAAGGAACTTGTCAGTTTTGAAAGGGCTATTACCGAAAAAACCAGACTTATTTATATCGAAACCATTGGGAACCCCTCCCTTGATATGGCAGATGTACGGGCCATAGCGGATATAGCCCATAAACATCGGCTTCCCCTCGTTGTTGATGGGACCTTTACCACTCCCTATCTTTTAAGAACCATTGAACATGGAGCAGATATCGTCATAAATTCTCTGACCAAATGGATGGGAGGACATGGGACAGCTATCGGCGGCATTGTCACCGATGCAGGAACCTTTGACTGGTATGACCCCAAATTCTCTCTTTTTACTCAACCGGATAAAAACTATCACGGACTCCGCTGGGCTATCGATTTACCGGAAGAACTCCGTAAAATCGCCTTTGCACTCCGATTCAGGACTGTACCCTTACGAAACCTGGGGGCCTGTCTGTCTCCGGACAATGCCTGGCTCTTTATTCAGGGGATAGAAACCCTGCACCTGAGGATGCCCCGGCATAGTGAAAATGCCCTGGAAGTAGCCAAATTTTTACAGAAACACCCTGCAGTCGCCTGGGTGCGTTATCCGGGACTGCCTGAAGACCCCAGTTACCCCACAGCTTCCAAATATTTAAGCCGGGGCTTTGGTGGTATGGTGGTGTTTGGGGTAAAAGGCGGTAAGACGGCAGGGGAACGATTTATAGATAAACTACGGCTCTTTTCCCATCTGGCCAATGTGGGGGACGCTAAATCCCTGGCACTGCATCCTGCCAGCACGTCCCACTCACAGCTTACTGAAGAACAGCAGCGTTCAGGAGGACTAACACCGGATCTGGTACGGCTTTCAATAGGTCTTGAGGATATCAGGGATATTATCGCTGACCTTGACCAGGCCCTCTCTATGTAAAGCCCAGAGAAAAGTCGCTAATAATTGAGCTCTTTTAAAACTAAGGGAGTTTTGAAAGAGCCCCTTTTATCAGGCCGGATCTTTTACATTTTTCGATGAGAGGTCCGGCCTTTAAAGATTCTCCTTGTATTCCAACTCTGATGTAATTCCAATACATTTAGCAACCATACCTTCTTCTAAACCCGGCCAGGATTCAAGATAAACAGGGGTATTATGATACAGAGGCTCGATTTCTAAAATAAATTCGTGTCCAAGCCCTTTACCGAATCGCTTGAGCCCAATCTCCCAACCATGTCCTGCACCGGTACAGAAATCATCCGCAATAGGACTTCCTTTTTCATAAAGGGTAGCAGCATCCCCTTCCCAAAGTATGTAGATAAACATATCTTCACCAGACCATGCAGGAACATGAATGTTCCAATATTTGCACGATGATTTATAAAAAGGCAATGTTGTATCTTGAGATGGTTCCAAAAATATAGGGGGCCCAGACCTTCGTATATAACGATAGATGAGCCTATCCTCGTTGATCAGAAGGTTTTCATCAATTAAAAGCCGATTCTGTATCTTCCATGCATTAAGGGCCTCTTTTCTGGTGAGAGTGACTATTTCACAGCCAGAGGGCCATTCATCATTTTTAAATTGATATAACGAAGCGGGACCGTTTTTTATTAATAGCTCCTCGGCATATGGAAAGGCTGTATAGAAAATCCATTGAGGATGGGGTCCGGAGATTATACAGAGGGGTGTTACAAGGGCGGTTTCCAGAAGGGCGTCTCCAATTGTCATATTAAGGGGAAGGAAAAAGTAATCCCCGTTGTTGATATCTATTGGAGGAAACTGCACATACCTTCCCTGGGCCTCGGGGACTGGAGAAGTAAAAACTACCTGTCTATGTTGAGCCTGAATTTGCCGCCTTTGATAATTGTTCACAAATAAATAGCCGCTTCCGTTTTGTATTCTCCATGAATAACGAATATGGTTAACATCTGAAGGATGACCTGGATTATCTTCAGGAATTATAGCGGGCATAGCACATAGAGATTCACCAAAATCATGGATAAAATACGAAAATAACTTTATTTCACGATAAGTATCAGAGATTTGACCGTATTCACGGATTGGGGCACAGAAATCATAGGACAATTCAGGTAAATCATTAATTGAACCCGTAGCACGTGATTCCTGAAGACTGCTTAATGTTCCCTTTGGATTGGTCCCACCATGATACATGTAATATCCTAAAAGATTCACTCCACTGCCTAATTTTACCAATGTCATAGCACCGATATCCCTGGCAGTGGCAACCGGTCTTCTGTGACGGGTGACCTGCAGTCCGCCACCTAATTCAGCGGTAAGATAGGGAAATTTTGATAAATCAAAGGTGATACCCGTACCAAAACGAAAATCGCTGCCAATATTATGATCGTTACGCTCATGGGTAAAAATATAATTGCCGCTAGGTTCAATGTCTGTAAGCCGCTGATCCCAGGGGGCTTCACAGTAGCCGCCCATAACAGGGAGAAGGCCTCCTGTGACTGCCCCTCCCCAACCGGTCGCAGTCCAATAGGGTACATCAAAACCTATATGGCGGGCCAGGGATGTGAGCCTTTGCATATGATATTCCCCTTCCTCACCACCAAGACCGCCGCAATGTCCAAATTCATTTTCAATCTGAATGCCTATAATAGGTCCCCCATCCCGGTAAAAAAGCCCTTCTACTTGTGCATAGATAGCTTTATACCATTTCTCAACCGCGGAAAAGTAAACTTCGTCATTTGTCCTTAGCGGGAAGGGTTTAGCAAGCAGCCAGTCAGGGAAACCACCATTTCTAACCTCGCCGTGGCACCAGGGCCCGATTCTAATAAAAAAATATAAACCACAGTCCTGAACCGTTTCTATAAAGGCCCGCAAGTTTTTTGATCCGGAAAAATCATATTCACCTTCGATTTCTTCATGATGTATCCAGATTACATAGGATGAAATTATATCAATCCCTCCCGCTTTCATTTTTAAAACCGCTTCTTTCCAAAAAGGCTCAGGATATCGGGAATAGTGGATTTCTCCCATCATGGGAAACCAGGGTCGATTATTTTTGGTGAGATATTGGGGTGTAAAACTAAATATATCCATCTTAAATACCCACAAGTGGTGTTAATCCTGGACTGGATTGAGGATAAAATCGTCCAGGGATCCCCAGCCATTTGGATCACAGGAAATATAAGCCCCAACGGTAACCGAACCGCTCTGGACTGTAATATTTGAAATGACAGGATTCTTAAAATTTCTCCATCCATCTACGGTTGTTTCTGTGCGATATTCTTTACCGTCCGCAATGGCAAAGATATACATATGTGGATTTTTAGCATCGCCTCCATGAATCTGAATGCTGAATTTGTACAAACCTTTAGAGAGTCCTGTTATGGTCTGTTCAACCCTAAAGGCAACCTTATTTTTTGACCAGAAATGAAGTGCCTTTGTTCCTGTTTTAGCATCCGATACCTTATCCTGAACAAACAATTCCGTAGTGACCCCATCGATGTTTTCTATCCGCCACATGGAAAGATTCTTATCTTCAAAACTGGGATTATCCACATAGTTTTTTTCAACTACCGAAATTCGGGCAAGGGCTCGAACAGGACTTATTTCTTCGCTACCTGAGACAACTGAGCCAAACACTAGATAATCTGCAACGCCATTAAATGGCATATTGTTAATTCCACAGGGTTTCCCATAATCAGGGCTAGGATCTGATCGGTTGCCGAAGGTTTCCCATTGAACCGGCATGGTTTGTTTTGTTCCATCATTCATGAGTACTGTAACCGATTCCGGGAGCAATACCGGGTCTCCTAGACGGACACGGATCTGTAATTCATCGGCCGAATCCGGCTGTACCGTCGTCTTTGCACCAGTTCTGACCAAACGCCAAGTATAAAGGGATGGTAAGGGTTTTCCATTAAAATCAAATAATGCCTGGTTATCCCATGAGGACCCGCCAAAGTATGTTCCCGCATCTTTAGGATCATACTCAGCGGAAAAGCTTGAGGCCCAGCCAGAACCCCATTGTTCCCAAAGGGTTTTACGTTCTTCCAGCGTTTTTCCCGGAACAGGAATCCAAGCCCCCTCCCAGTAATAGACCCCAATTCCGGCTTTTCCGACCGAAGCTACCGCTGCAATGGTATCCCGGATCACGTTAGCCTGGCCTTGAATTGTTATGGGATAGGGCTTTTCGACCATAGAATCCCGTGAAATTGTGTTGGGAAACCCATCCCCATCATCATAAGTGTAGGCATAAGAGGTTTCTACACACATGACTTTTTTCCCCGAAAGATTCGCTACACTTTCAAGTACTTCTGCCAACTGAGCAAAGGTTCCATGCCAATAAGGATAATAGGATGATGCAAAGATGTCATAATCTACGTGCTGCTTTTCCAGTATTTTTACATACCGTTCATATTCACCAGCCTTTTCTGGATTAGTAAAGTGGATGGCAATTTGAATATCCTTCTTTTTTTTCTTTCCAATTTCTCTAATAGCCTGACTGGCAGCCCGCATAAGGGTACCGATTTGGATCCAGTTATTTTCACCGCAGAAGGTACCGGTTGTCTCGTTACCAATTTGCACAAAACGTACATTAACCCCTGCATCCAAAGCCATCCGTAATGTTTTTTTTGTATATTCGTAGAGGGCCTTAGTTTTTGCTTCGAATGACAGATTTTTCCATGCCTTTGGAGGCTGCTGTTTGGATGGGTCTGCCCAGAAATCGGAATAGTGGTAGTCAAATAAAACTGACATCCCCCATTGTGTGGCCCGTTTCCCAATTTCAATTGCGGTATTAATATCATTGTTTCCGCCTCCATAACCCTTACCATCTGCAGAAAATGGATTATTCCAGATACGAACCCGTATAGAGTTTATACCCGCTTCTGAGAGGGTTTTAAAAATATCCTGTGGATCCCCATGGGAATTTCTGAATACCACTCCGCTTTTTTCAAGGGCAATCAGACTTGAAATATCCATACCCATGATAAAATCCGGTGGCAGATTTTCTACCGGTTTTACAAAGAGTCCGTAATCCTTTAAGACATCAAAGGGTTCACTCTGCGCCGGGATGGTTGCTGCATCCTTATATACTGGAACCTGCGCACATGAAAATAAAAAGATAATGGTAAAAAGTCCTACAATGGATACCTTCTTCATGATATTACTCCTTGACTGCAGCACCGCTGAAACTGGTGACCATAAGTTTCTGAGATATGAGGAAAAACAGGATAAACGGAATAGCAACAATGAGAGAACCCGCTGCAAAGGTAGTAAATTCATTCTTCTTATCGGTTACAAAACCGAAAAGTCCCAATGCCAGGGTCTGGTTTTCGACTGACCGTAACACCATCCTCGGAAATATATAATCCATCCAGGGGGCAGTAAAACTTGTTATGGCTAGAAATGAAATAATCGGTTTTGCAATGGGCAGCATAATAGAAGTGAATATTTTAAAATGACCTGCACCGTCAATTCGTGCAGCCTCATCCAGATTTCTAGAAACCGTATCCATATAATTCTTTACAAGCCAGGTGTTATAGGGTAGATTCCCCGCTACATAGACCAGCACCAATCCCCAGAGTGTATCGAGTCCATTTATACGTAGAAGTATCACATAAATTGCTACCATTCCTACAAACGACGGGAATATTTGTAAAATGAGATAGGACATGAGCAGAGGTTTTTTAAAGGAAAAATGAAACCGGGAATATACATAAGCTGCCAGAGAGGTAATAAACACGGTTAAAAGGGAAGTACTTGCAGCAATATACAGGGTATTCAGAAACCACCTTCCGTAAAGAGTTTCAGTAAAAAGACGCTGAAAATGCTTAATGGTAAACCCATCCCCAAAGGGTATAATATTAACCGAGGCAATCCCGGTGCCAGGCGAAAAGGCAGCGCTTACCACATACACAAGCGGATAGAGGACAAAAAGAGCAATTAACGTAAAAATAATGGTAGAGATTGTTTTATTGAGATATTCTGTCAATCTATAATCAGTTTTCATAAATCACCCTCCTTAAATGCCTTTGTCTGCCTGAAATTGAAAACTGCAAAGGGAGCCAGAACGATAAATATCATGACCGCTATTACTGAGGCATAATTATATTTCAACAGGGTGATAGTTAGCTTATAAATCCAGGTAACTAAAATATCAGTACCGCCTGCACTGGTAATCGTACTGTCAGCAACCGTAGGACTTCCCCCAGTAAGGAAGAAAATGGCTCCAAAATTATTGATGTTGTAAGTAAAAGACATAATGATAAGAGGCATGGTCTGATACAAGACAAGGGGTAAGGTAATATGACGCAAAACCTGGAACCTGCTTGCACCATCTATTCTGGCGGCTTCAAAAATATCCTGGGATACAGCGGTCATCGCCCCACTGGCAAGCAGCATAAAATAACCAAAACCAGCCCAAAGATTTATAAGAATCACCACCAGTTTTGCAAGTTCAGGGTGACCAAGCCATGGAATCGGCTCAGAGATTACATTCAAGGTCATAAGAGTTCTGTTAATGGTCCCAAAGGTACCATTTAAGAGGTTTCGCCAAACCAGCATACTTACTACAGAGGGAACAGCGTAGGGAAGAATGAAAATAAGCCGAAAAACAGGGACCAATTTTATTTTGCTCTCCCGAAGTAAAATTGCTACAAATAGACCTCCGAAATAACACGTAAGGGTAGCAAAAAAAGCCCAGACGACGGTCCAGAGAGCCACCCTTACAAAACCGGATGTCCAGGATGCTTCACCACCGAGAAGGGTTTTGAAATTGTCAAACCCTACCCAATCAACGGTGTTATTGGGCGGTATATGATCCGGTGCTGAATAATTGGTAAAAGCGACACTGGCAGAAAACACCAGAGGAACCACCACAAGGACTAGTATTAAAAGAAAGCTGGGAGCTAAGCCAAAGATAGGAAAGGCCTTAGATTGGGTTACTTGGAGAGATTCGGCATTTGTCAGATACCGTTTACGTCTGCAATATTCATTATATCCAGCTTGAGCACTTTTAATAGAAATATAATAGAGAGTAAAGAAAAGTATAACAATGGCAATGGTCAATATACCATCAATCAACATAAAAACCGAATTATCCCGAAGTTTGATTGGCACATCCGGCTGGGGAGATCCAAGGGTGATGAGATTTATAATATTCATAATAATTTTGGGAGAAAATACCAGGAAGATAAGTTCGATGGTAAAGAATATCCACCCTTTAACATAGTCTTTAAGGTAGATGATATGGGCTGCACCCATACATAGTATTGAACTAAGCCATATCCTTTTTCTTTCCCGTCCATCCAGGGCTAATGCATTTGCCATTACTCCTCCAACTCCCAGATCACAAAGGGTTCTATTCCTACTACTTATCCCATTCTTTCCGGCTATCAATCTGAACCGATTTTGGCTTCAGGTTGATAGACGGTTAGTTATATTAGGGTTATTTATTTTTTACCTAGAATTGCAGCATTACATGCATCCAGTTCTTTTTTAACATCCGCTCCGTCCCAGATATTCTTACTGGCATTTCCCATAGCTTCCCAATAGGCCCCCATCTGAGGAATTGAAGGCATCGGAAAGGCGTACTCCAGTTGTTTTAGGAAACCTGCCATATATGGACTATCAACCTTTATATTAATTGCAGGAAGGGCACCTGTAATTTTAAAGCGAAGCTGCTGCATTTCTGGTGAAACCAGGAATTCTGCAAAAAGATTTGCTTCATCGGGATGGTCTGAATAAGCAGAGACAAACATTGCCCGAGTCCCGGAAAAAGAAGCTGCGGGGGTTTTATCTCCCGGCAGAGATGGTAATGGAGCAACCCCGAAATCTATATTGGCATTCTTAAAGGGAACCACATTCCATAGACCAGTGATATACATGGCAGCTTTTCCCGAAGAAAAGGCCGTATCTGCGACCGAAGTAGTTAAATCCGCAGCGGGCACATTCAAGATAAACTTAAGACTCTGAAAAAACTTCATGCCCTTGATTGATTTATCGGAGTTTATATTGGTATTGGTAATATCGTTTCCGTTTGGACCGAACAGCCGATTGCCATCACTGGTAGTAAAAATAATGGTATAATAGGCGTTTCCGACATCCATTATAAAGGCATATTTCCCAGGATTTGCGGAATTAAACTTTTTAGCGAAGGTTACCAGGTCTTCCCAGGTTTTTGGGACCTCCGAATCTTTTATTAAGGCACGGTTATAGAAAAGTGCATAGGTTTCTGCTGAGACAGGATAACCATACATTTTCCCATTATAAGTCAGAGCGGTGGCACAGGAACTTAAAATCTGTTTCTTTATTGCATCCGGATTTTTAGTTGCAAGAATATGACCGCCTGAAACCAATTCACCAAGCTTGTCATGGGGTGCAGCAAAAACATCGGGACCAACTCCTGCAGGACCATCTAGGGCTATTTGACCTGCCGCATCTCCAAGCTCAACATTTACATATTTTATTTTGATGAATGGATATTTTTGTGTAAATGCAGATCCCGCCTGTTTGATAAACTCATCGGGGCCATTGGTGGATTCCCAAACAGTCAAGATCACCTCTTTTCCTGAAGTCCCCGCCATTTGCTTTTCATTTTCTCCCGCACCGAAAACCAGCCCAGGAACCAGCAACAGGACCACATAGAGCCATTGCTTTTTCATACCTAACCTCCTATAGTGTTGGATCCCCTAAAAAATGGACCCATGTATTTAAACCGGTGCTTCTCTCACCAGTAAAAACCAAAACACAGACATCATTCCCTCAGGGATGATTCACGGATAATAAATTCTGCAGGCAACATATTTATTGTGCTAAATGGACGGCCTTCGATCATATCAACAATAGTTTTTCCAGCCATTTTCCCAAGTTCATCAATATGAACATGGAGAGCAGAAATTGGAGGGAAATTATGCTCCATGGCAGCACTGTCATGAAAAGACACAAGACGAATATCTTGAGGGATGCGTATGTGATGACGGGTAAGATAATGCAGTGTCTTTACCGCAATAACATCATCCATGCAGATGAGACAGGACGGTTGATATGGCAAAATCTCATGCAGTACTGCATCTACAGCACTTTGACTGGATATATTCCAGATTGCGATCGGATTTCCTTCTGTTATTTTATTAACAGTAAGCTCTTCATGACGCACATATTCTATACATTCCGTGATACCGTGACTCTGGAGTGCTTGTGTATACCCTGAAAATCGGTTTTTATTAACCCGGTGATGAGCATTACCGGCCAATAAAACATGGTTGATATACCCTTGATCTAAAACATGGTTCGTTGCATCTCTGCAGCCTGTAATATGATCACTATCTACTTGAACAATAGATTCGTCTCCAGGATTACCAATAATGAGAAATGGCAGATCCGTTTCTTTTAAAAAGGATATAGCCTTATCATCCACAAGAGGTCTTGTTAATATAATTCCGTCTACCTTTCTATTTCTTACTAACCGTTTTATTGCAGATATATTATGCTCTGTTGCTACCGACAGGATTACATCATAATCCCATTGGGTGATTGTTTGTGAAATAGCATGAAGACAACCTTGAAAAAAAGGAATCTCCTGAACTTCTGTATCCGTTGGAGTGACCACTGCGATATTAAAGGTTTGAGAAACTGCAAGGCTCTTAGCAATTAAATTAGGCTTAAAACCATGTTCTTCAATGAAGGCAAGTATTTTGCTTCTTGTTTCTTCCCCTATGCGACCTTTTCCAGATATTGCCCGTGAAACTGTAGATTTTGAGACTCCCAATTGTTTAGCTATCTCATCGATATTGGAAATTCTTTTCTCCACCTTTTTCATCGCTCCTTTTGCGCAACCGGTTGCTCTTACATTGATAGTACCATAGGTATTGCGGACTGTCAAATAAGTTTTTTACAAAAACCTCTTACGGGATTTTTATATCAACAAAATTATTTTTTAGAATGATATAGGAGGTTTTTTCAAAACTCAGGGAGTTTTGAAAAAGCTACGTTAAATGTATATGCAGTATTTTTGTTATTCTTTATTAGGTAAATATTTATATTTATATTACAAAAATACTGCAAGAGCCTCTTTCAAAAGTAACAGACTTTTGAAAGAGGCTCATAGAATAATAAATACTGATGTACATCTAAGGTTGCCCTTTTAAAACTAAGGGAGTTTTAAAAGAGCATTAATTTTTCTTAATCTGAAACTGACAGGAGCTTAATTAAAGGTATTATGATTCAGTTTTCCGTTAAGAAACACAAAGATAAACTCATTGAGATTAAGATTTAAAGCCTTACAAAGCCCTTCTCGGGCTCTGTAAGGTATAGAACCCCATTTTTTAAAAATTTATTCATTAAGAGCTTGTATCGCCCGGTGAAGTGATGCAGCATGCTCTCGGCTTTCAGCACTGAGCTGTGCTACACCGTGTACCGAACCGAGAATTGCATCTGTATCCTGTTTTATCACCTGGGTTCCCGTACGCAGATCCGACAGTACAGACATTGTCTTAATCTGCAACGCTTCTAGCTTTTTCTGGGCCGTATCAATTTCAACCCCTCCAGACTTTAATTGACTTGACATATCGCTCAGGGTCTGCAGGGCTTCCAGTATCTGCCTTCCACCTTCAGCAAGCTCCTCCGTGGCAGTAGATATTTCAGTAAAGGCATCGATTACGCTATCAATTTCATGACGAATTTCCTGAAAGGCAGTGCGGGTGATATCGCTTTCTTCGGCTGCGGTTTTAATAATTTGAATGACTTCTTTAAGCTGCCGGCCTATTTCTTTGGCATTTTTGCCGGTGGTATCCGCAAGATTACGTATTTCATCGGCAACCACCGCAAAACCCCGTCCCGCATCTCCCGCATGGGCTGCCTCTATGGCTGCATTCATAGACAGCAGATTAGTAGATCCAGCTATAGAATTAATGACGGCTACCATCTGCTGAATAGAACCGATGCTGCCTTCGATCCGTGAAATATAACCAAGCAGACTGTCGAGACGCTGCATGCCGCTGTCGGTGGTGCCGGTAAGTTGTTCCAGTGCAGTCCTGCGCCGCGCTGCCGATTCTGCCACATTTCTAATAGATGCAACCATTTCATTGATAGAAGCAGAGGATTCAATCTGTGCAGCCGACTCATTTTCTATACTTTGATTCAATTCAGAAATCCGCTGAGCGATATGTTCCGCTGCTGCGGTAGAATCGGTGCTATTTTGTTCAAGGTTATTTATATGGTTTTCTATTTTTATAATTGCAGTTCCCGTATCAGCTACCAGTCTTCGAATTTCATCCAACTGGGCATTAAGATTTCCCAAAGAATCTAAATTTTTAAGAGCTGCATCGATAACTTCATTCAATTTTTCTGACCTTTCTTTTAATTTATTTCGTTCACCTTCAAGTTCAGCATAAAACTGAGAAGAAATAGTAGCGGCAATAATGAGAAAAAAGCTGAGCAAGCCATATATTACGAGACTTATTACAAGTTGATTCACTATGGCTCCCAGACTGACACCGGATGGCAAAAGTCTGCCGAATGCAAAACCAATTAACGCGAGGGTTCCCGTACCGATCACCGTATAGGCTGTAAGGGGGGTAAAATTAAAGAGGATAACCAGAGCCAACACAAGAGTATAATAAGAAATATTCCTGAATAATTGAGTAGTGCTTGGTGTATCCCCGGTGACCATGGACATGAGCAGCAGCAGTATTCCAGCCGCAAGGATGACAATTCTGCTTGCCCTGTTATAATTGCCCCTTTGTAAAATAAAAAAGGCAACAACCATCACAAAAAAAACAGCTGCTTCAAAAGCAGAATTAACTACATCCCCGGTAAGGAAATCCGAAATAAAGGCAACAGGAAGCACCAACAGAATTACAATCAAAACACGTCGTAACAGGCTTTCCTTGCGCTGAAGTTCCCGTTCAGACATAGGTCGTGTAGATACTGAGTCTTTCATAGCCATATATTGTAATAAGGCGTCTTAAATTACAAGTAGTTTGCCTTGGACTAAAAAGAGAATAAAGAGGGTTCCCTGCTTTAGTTATGCAAAGCCCAGAGAAAAGTCGCCAATAATTTTAAAACGGTTTCCATCCCGGACCACCTGCAGGGAACGTTCCGGAAAATATCGGGGAAGCAGGCTTTTTACAATTTCCGCCGTTTCCTTCATAAACATTTCATACTGTTCCGGCGCCAATCGGTCCAGGGTTGCGACACGGAGGCTTATGATATACCCCCGGCCCATTTCAGAGCCAATGCCGGGGGTAAAATCGGCGGCAACCTCAAAGAGGCCGTCCATTTCCGGATCCGCCGTTTCACCCCGCCGGGGCCGGTTGGGGTGAACTGAATACAGGTTTCCCCAGCGGTCCTCCATCTGATGGTCCACTTCGTTAAAAAGGGCCTTAAGCTGATTTTCAAAGGCCCTGAGTTTTGCATGCTGGTACACAGGCCTTCCCTTTTTATTTTTCGGGCCTATCGGGGAGCACCAGCGCGAGGACCTCTTCATACCGTTCTACAGGATGGAATTCCAAACCCTTTTTAACATGGTCCGGTATTTCATCCAGATCCCGGAGGTTCTTTTTGGGAATGATAATATGTTTTGCCTTGTTCCGCTGGGCAGCAATGGTCTTTTCCTTAAGGCCCCCGATGGGCAATACCTGCCCGGTAAGGCTGAGTTCACCTGTCATGACAATTCGATCCACAATGGTCCGATTTGTAACCAATGAAATGAGGGCGGTAGCCATGGTGATCCCCGCCGATGGTCCATCCTTGGGGGTAGCTCCTTCGGGGATATGAAGATGGATGTGGTTTTTCTCGAACCATTCCTGACCGATACCATATTTTTCGGCCACCAGTTTTCTGGTGTAGGTATAGGCGATGGTGGCACTTTCCTTCATCACCTCCCCCATCTTGCCGGTGAGGGTGAGTCCTTCCTTACCGGGGGTGGCAACTGCTTCGATGATGAGGGTATCGCCCCCCATGCTGGTCCATGCAAGGCCTACTGCCATTCCCGGCCGGTCCGCCCGTTTTACCTCTTCTTCAGCAAAGATTGGTTTACCCAGGTATTTTTCTACCGCAGCCTTATCGATCGTAAATTTTTCGTTTTCCTTTAGCTTTAAGATATTGGGGCGTTTCTTTGGCTGCTCGGGTCCTGGAGGGTTCTGGTCCGGATACTGAATTGCTACCGTAAGGTCCCCCACCTGCCGTTCTGTCGGGAAAATGGGTGGTGCAGCTTTTGCTTCTCGTATCTTTTCTTCATCAACCTTAAGAGCCCTGGCCATTTCCTTTATCTTCTGGTTTTCTATCCGCTCCACGTAATCGGGGATAGTTTCCAGGATATGTTTCGCTAATTTTCGATGGATCTTATCCAGATTCTTTTCAAAGTTACGGACCCCCGCTTCCCGGGCATAGCCGTTGGCGATAAAAAGGAGCGCATCCCGGGTATACCGGACCTGGTTTTGCTGGAGCCCATTTTTTGCCAGGCTCTTGGGGATAAGATATTGCTTAGCTATTTCGAGCTTTTCCAGATCGATATAGCCTGGGATTTGAATGACCTCCATGCGGTCCAGAAGGGGCACAGGGATAGTATCCAGGGTATTAGCGGTTACAATAAAGAAGACCTGGGATACATCAAAGGGGAGATCCAGGTAATGATCCCGGAATGCATAGTTCTGTTCAGGATCCAGAACCTCCAGGAGCGCACTGGATGGGTCTCCCTGATAACTGGAGCCCATTTTATCAATC
The DNA here is from genome assembly GCA_012517385.1 of Treponema sp. Lineage (GTDB taxonomy): Bacteria > Spirochaetota > Spirochaetia > Treponematales > Breznakiellaceae > Gracilinema. The sequence goes on from JAAYUZ010000099.1 coordinate 39,407, forward strand.
TCATCGATCATAAAGACCGGGTCCTTGGTCTTTACCTGTTTTAAGCCCTGAATAATTTTGCCCGGCATGGCCCCAACATAGGTTCGCCGGTGACCCTTTATTTCTGCCTCATCCCGCATGCCTCCTACGGAAAAGCGGAAGAACTGCTTGTTCAGAGCCCGGGCAATGGATCGGCCCACACTGGTTTTTCCGACCCCCGGGGGGCCCACAAGACAGAGGATAGAGCCCTTCGAATCATTGCGAAGTTTACGGACCGCAAGGAATTCCATGATGCGATCCTTTACATCCTTTAAGCCGTAATGGTCCTCATCCAGGACCTGGCGGGCATAATCCATATCCAGGGGTTTGCTGCTTACCGCATCCCAGGGAAGGTTTACAATGGTATCAAGATAGTTTCGGGTTACAATGAATTCACTGGAATTGGGATCCATCAGGCTGAACTTTTCCAACTCCTGCTCCACCGCTTCCCGGATCTCATCACTAAGGTTTATCTCGCTTAACTTGTCCCGGAATTTCTGATATTCACTGCTTTTTGAATCGGTGGTCATGCCGAGCTCGTTCTTTATTGCCTTGAGCTCTTCCCGCAGGAAATATTCCCGCTGGCTTTTTTCTATTTTCTCGTTAATTTCCTTTTGAATCTTCTTCTGTATCTTAAGAAGCTCCTGTTCCTTTTTAATGAATACCAGCACCTGTTCCATCCGCTTCCGTACATTCAGGATTTCCAGTATTCGCTGCTGTTCTGTCTTGTCTATATTAAGGATGCTGGCAATAAAGTCCGCGATTTTGCCGGGATGATCTATGTTGATCATGTTAAGCCGCATCTCTTCGGAAAAAAGCGGATTGTTTTCCGAAACCTGTTTCATTTCGCTTATGAGGGCCCTCGTCAGGGCTTTTACCTCGCTGGTGTCATCCTCCTCATCTTCCAGATACTCCACGGCAGCTACAATCGGATTGGAGGCATTTAAGGTCTTTTTAATACGGAACCGCTTCAGGGTGGAAATAAAGATATTCACCCCGCCATCGGGCAGGTTTATTTTTTTAACAATCTTTGCCACCGTCCCAACCTTATACAGGTCTTCGATGTCAGGACTTTCAGTCTCGTTCTGAAGCATCACGAGCCCGATAAGGCCGTCCCCTGCCAGTGCTTCGTCCACCACCTTTACATCGGCGGGATTGCCGATCATGATAGGGGTAAAAATACCGGGGAATATGGGGCGACCCATGAGGGCAACCAGATATAATTTATTCGGAAGGATCTGATCAATAGGAATTATACCCTGCTCTGACATATATACCTCTGTTGTATAAGCTACTCAAAATATCCTAAATTTCGGTTAAAAAGGCAAGAAAAGCGGGCAAAGCTTTGATTATGCCAGGTAAAACTCTAAAAAAAGCGGGGACAAACAAAAAAGGTTTAGGATACAGCTACCGGGGGAAATGGATAGAAACCTTCGTGCCACCGGGCCCCGTTTCCAGAGCCAGTGTTCCCTTAATTTGTTCTGTGAGGCCCTGCATAATGACGCTTCCGGTTCCGCTGCTCTTTGAAATTCCTTCGGCACCTTCAGGGTCAAAACCGCAGCCATCATCCTGAACAGCCAGGGTAAAAAACTCGTCATGGCTTTTTAATGTAATCTGGATATGCCCCTCGGTTTTTCCATTAAAGGCATACTTAAAGGCATTGGTAACCAGTTCTACAAGAATGAGGGCACAGGGAATTGCCCGGTCAAGGGGTAAGTGGATATCATCCGTATCGACTGATATGAAAAGCGGAATAAACAGGGAATGGTAAGATTCCAGGCTCTCCGCAAGACGGTTCAGGTAGGAAGCCATAGGTACGGCGCTGAAGGAATCGGAGGTGTAGACCGTCTCATGAACCATGGCCATGGCATATACCTTTTCTTCCAGTTCTAACAAGATCTCCCTGGTTTGATTATCATCAGAATTATCCGCTTCCAGGTGCAGGAGGCTTGCAATAACCTGAAGATTATTCTTAACCCGGTGATGAACCTCCTTAAGGAGGATATCCTTATCCAGAAGCGACTGTTTCAAAGAATCCAGGGTAGCCTGCAGTTGAGAGAGCAGCCCTTGAAAGGACCTGGCTAATGACCCCAGTTCTGTTTTTCGGTCCGCAATGGTATGTAACAGGGTCTCCTCTTCCTTAGAAAAGGCAAGCGAATGCTGGGCTTCCAGACTCAGCCGACTCACCAGGGCGGTAAATTGGCGTATAGGGGTATCCACTGCAGAAACTATGCCGTACACCAGGAGGGAGAATAGGAACAACGCCACCATATAGACGAGCGAAAGGTTAGAAAGGGTAGATCGGAGCTGGCTGCGAAAGGCAGTCTCCGGCAATGCAACGGTGATAAGCCAGGATGATCTAATCCGCCCCTGATACTCCAGGGTTAAAAACCTGTAGGGTTCACCATTAATAAAGAGCGTCTTTAACCCTGCTGAAGGATCCGGTGCAAAGGAATATATGGTGGGCTCCTCCCGATTAGCATTGATTATCAGTTTTCCATCCCTGTCCCGAATCAGCACATAGCCATTAAATTCATCAGCCAGTTCCCCTACTGTTTTTATAATATCATCCAGAAGTATATCGACCGTAAGTACTCCACGGACCTTCCCCTGTTCGGAATACAGGGGCTTGCTGGCGGCAATTACCTTGCTGCCCGTAGAAACCAGGTTATAGGGGTCGGAAAAGGAAATTTGTCCCGCCGCTATTGCGCTTTCATACCAGGGCCGCTTCCGGGGATCGTAGGAGGTCCGGCGATCCAGTATTTCCTTTGTCCCCTCCGGGGTATACCTGAACCATACAAGATCCCCGCCGGTTTCCTTTCCAGCCCTGCCATACCGGATGCTCCCATCCTCCATCCGCTGAGCCTCCGCATACTCACCGTCAGCAAAGCCTGCTGAAACGATATGCAGGGCAGGGAACGACTCAAGTTCCTTCCCAAAAAGCACAGGAAGCTCATCAGGATGGATTGCAGGACCATATTCAAATAGGATGCGGTTTGTCTCCAGCAATGTGATATTACTGTCCAGATAGGATGAAAACTGTTCAAATACAAGCCGGGAAGAACGTTCCGCCAGGTCTTGTATACTGGCATCAGAAAAGGACCGCAAGCCCCGGGAAGTAAAAAACCATGAGACGGAGAAAACAATTGCAAGCAATAAAAAAAAAGTCCCAAAAAGGGTCCGTTTTAATTTGCCTCTGCTGAATATATGTAAAAAAAAATCCTTAGGGATTCTTAGTAGGTCGTGAATCATGAGATAATTATACCATGATTAGTATGCGAAGTAATACTAGAGACTTTTCATTTTAGCCAAATTCGACTTACAATATCCTGTATGGATGAACAAAACCGGAGCCAGGTGGACCTCATACGGGAAGCCTTTTACTACCAGAGCCGCTTTGATGGCACCACCATGGTCTTTAAGATTGATTTTCCCGTTACCGAGGACCCCCAGTTTAAGTATCTCATGAAGGATCTGGCCCTGCTTGCCCAGACAGGGATACGGATCGTGATTGTTCCCGGAGCCAAAGAATGGATAGATGCGGTGCTTAAGGAGTACGACATAGAATCATCCTACGAAGGTCCGATCCGTATTACCACAGAAGATGCTATTCCCTTTGTTAAAATGGCGGCCTTTGAGGTGGCGACCCGGTACATGACCGAGTTATCTGCCAGCCGGGTCGATGCGGTAATCGGCAACTTTGTACGCGCCCGGGGTATCGGTGTGGTGAAAGGAGTGGACTTTGCCCATTCAGGGATGGTGGATAAAATACAGGTGGATAGCCTTAAAAGATTGATGGATCTGGGGATGGTGCCGATCCTGCCCTGTATCGGCTGGAGCCGCGCGGGTAAGCCCTACAATCTGCCAAGTGATGAGATTGCCCTCGCTGCCTGTGAAGCCCTGGGGGCTGTCAAATTCTTTATCGTGTCCAACCGGCCGCCTATATCCAGCGAAACCTGTACTATCCCTGACTCTGTGCTTCCCGGTCCATCAAACCGCATTGCCCGCCTTACTCCCCAGGAAGCTGAAGAGATACTCAAGCTTAATCCTGAACAGGCGGATGGTCCCACTCTCAGGGAACTAGCCCTGGCGATTCGGGCCTGCCGTCTTGGGGTTGAACGGGTCCATATTGTAGACAGCCGCATAGAAGGGGCGGTACTTCGGGAACTGTTCTCCAACCTTGGGGTAGGCACCATGGTCTATGCGGATGAATATGAATCGATCCGGCCCCTTAAGACGGGGGATGTAACCGAGGTACTCAGACTCATGGGGCCCCTTATGGAAAAGGGTATCCTCCTGCAGCGAAATGCGGAACATATCCTTGAAAAAATTGATGACTATGTGGTTTACGAAGTAGATGGTTCAGTCCATGCCTGTGGCGCCCTCCACGACTGGGGGGAAGCCCAGGGAGAAATCGCCGCCCTTGCAACGGACCCGAACTACACAGACCTGGGCCTTGGCCGCAGAATCGTAGGCTTTTTAATAGACCGGGCCAGGAAACGGGGCTTCCGCCGGGTTTTTGTACTCACCACCCGGACCCATGACTGGTTTGAATATCTGGGCTTCAGGGAAATTCCCGTGGAAGCCCTCCCTGAAAAAAAACGACGGGTCTACAACCAGGAACGGAGAAGCAAGGCCTTCGCCCTGGATCTCTAGTCCTATCAGAGATTCATCACGAGCGGCTCATGAGCAGAAGTAAAACCTATAGAGCACTGGTATTGCAGGTTCGGCAAAGCGGGGAACAGAATCGGGAAGCGGTATTTTTTACCCAGGAGGAAGGTATCATCCGGGCTACCCTCTTCGGGGGCCCAAAGAGTAAGCTCCGTTCCTATGTATCGTCCTTTCATCAGGGAACCCTCTGGGTTTACGAAGACCCGGTACGGAATTCAAAAAAAATCACCGATTTTGATGTCCAGTTCTGGAGGCCCGCCCTCCGGGAGTCCTATGCACGGCTTATGGCGGGTTCTACCCTGCTCGAAATCGTCCTTGCAAGCCAGGGTGGAGGCAGCTCATGGGAAGAAGCCTTCACACTGACAACTGAAACCATCGAGACCCTCAATACCATATCAGAACAGAGCATACCATCCCTGGTAACCTATTTTTTCTGGAACTGGCTTAAACAGCTCGGTCTGCTTCCTGAGCTTGACCAGTGCCAGCATTGTGCTTGCACAGTCCGACCCGATGAAGTAGTATGGTACTCTTCCCTGAAACAACAGGCCCTCTGCTGGTCCTGCATTACCGGGGAAGAGCACACTCAGAAAGCGGGTCTTTTTCCGGTAAATGGGGGAGGACGGCGGTGGATACGGAGAATATTGGAGCTTCCCCCCAGCCAGATCGAGCGCTACCGGCTGGACGAGCCCAGCCTGATGCAGGTACAGCAGCTCGGAACCGAACTGCTGCAGCATGCCCTGGGGGAGCCTATCCGGTACTGGGAAACCCTGTGATCTATCAAAAGGAGAAGGAGAAACTATGAGAGCAGTCGACATTATCATGAAAAAACGTTCCGGAAAGGAACTGAGCAGGGAAGAAATCGAATTCTTAATCGGCGGTTATGTGGCTGGCACTATTCCTGACTACCAGGTATCTGCCTGGGCTATGGCCGTGTACTTTCAGGGGATGACCCCCGCTGAAACCGGAGTCCTCACCGAAGTGATGCTCAAGTCAGGGAAGGTAATCGACCTGTCCGGCATTGCGGGGCCCTTTATCGATAAGCACTCCACCGGCGGTGTGGGGGATAAAACCAGTTTAATCCTGGCCCCCCTCGTGGCCAGCCTGGGCATCAGGGACCCCATGATGTCCGGCCGAGCCCTGGGACACACCGGAGGCACCCTGGATAAGCTTGAGTCCATTCCCGGCTACCGCACAAATCTTACCGTAGAAGAATTCCGCTCCATTATAAGCAAAGATGGCTTTGCCATGACCGGTCAGACCAGGGAGATCGTGCCTGCGGACCGTCTCCTCTATGCCCTCCGGGATGTGACGGCCACGGTAGAATCGATCCCCCTCATCACCGCCAGTATTCTTTCTAAAAAGGTCGCAGAAGGTGCTGAGGGTCTTGTGTTCGATGTAAAGTTTGGTTCCGGCGCCTTTATGAAGGACCCCGTGGACGGTGAAAAACTTGCCCGTTCCCTGGTAAACACCGGGGCTGCCATGGGTAAAAAGATCATCGCCCTCTTAACCGATATGAATGAACCCCTGGGAAACATGATGGGTAACTTCCTGGAAGTTGAGGAATCTTTAGATTGTCTAGAAGGCAAGGGACCGGCGGACCTGATGGAGGTTACCCTGGAATTGGCTGCCCGGATGGTAGTCCTGGGCGGCAAATCCAGAACCGCCGCAGAGGGCAGAAAGCTTTGCGAAGAAGCCCTTGCAGGCGGAAAACCCCGTCAGCTTTTCCTGGATAATGTCCGCAGTCAGGGCGGAAATCCGGACCAGCTTCTGGAACTGAGGGGCAAATACCGCTCCGAATTCTCCATGGAAATCCGCGCCCCCCGTTCCGGGTTCATCAACCATATCGATGCCTTCCAGATTGGACTCGCCGGTGTGCACCTGGGGGTGGGCCGAAACAGAACCGAGGATGTGGTCAGCCCCACCGCGGGGATCCAATTCCACAAACGGTATGGAGATCCGGTTCAATCCGGTGATATAGTAATGACTGTCTGGGGCAAGTCGGCCCAGAGCCTTACGGACGCGAAACCCCTTATCGAAGGGGCCCTCCAGATTCAGGATACAAGGCCGGCCCCAAGAACACTGATACTTAAGGAAATTGCCTCTTAATGAATTGGGAAAAGAAAGAAATCTCCGCAGAACTCGTAAAGGATCTTGCAAACCGTTATGGCTGTGATCTCCTTACCGCCTCTATTTTAGTCCGACGGGGCATCACCGCGGGAGAAGAAATACGATACTTCCTGGAATCGGATGTCCGGCACCTGAGAAACCCCTTTCTGCTGCCCGGCATGGAAGATGCGGTGGAACGGATTCTTGCTGCCAGGGATGAGGGGGAACGGGTTCTTGTATTCGGCGACCGGGATGTGGACGGCATTACAAGCACAACCCTTCTGGTCAGAAACCTGCGGAAGCTCGGCATCGATGTACGCTGGCAGGTTCCCCAGGGAGATGATGCCTATGGCCTCTCCCTGGAAGCGGTCGAACAGTTTGCCGCCGACTACGGGACCCTCATTATCACCGTGGACTGCGGCATCTCAAATATAGAGGAAATTGAGAAAGCCCGGTCCCTCGGCATCGACGTGATTGTGGTGGATCACCATAACCCCCAGGAAACCCTGCCTGAAGCCTATGTGATCATCAACCCAAAACTGAAGGATTCCCCCTACCCCTTCCGGGACCTCTGCGGCTGCGGGGTAACCTATAAACTGGTGTCGGCCCTCCGTTTTGCTCAGAAGAGCGAACTCTACGGCCAGAATATCTGCCTCCTCACCACCAGGCCGACAAACGAGGCCTTTGTGGTCGAAGCGGTCCAGCTTCGAAACCTGGTAGAGGTGGGCCGGCTTACGGAAACCATTATTCCCGGCATGGTGAACCTGGAACAGACCCGGCTCCTGCCGTTCCTGAAGGACCAGCAGATTCTGACCTGGGATGGAGCCCAGCAGAAAAAGGCCTTTGCAAAAATGTTCGGCACCGGAGTCGAGGTGTATATGCTGGACGTTGCCCCGGAGATCGGTAAGGTGCTGCCCGCCGTGGCCGGTAAGAGTCTCCTCCGTATAAAGGAATTATCCCGCATCGCTAAATACGCCGACAAGCCCGCCAGCGAACTTGATGTATTTATCAATCTTTTTGTCTCCTTTGTGCAAAAACGGGAAGCCTGGTATGGCGAGGAAGACCAGGAGGATCTGCAGCTTGCGGCCCTGGGTACCATTGCGGACCTCATGCCCCTCCGGGATGAAAACCGCATCATTGTCCGCTCGGGTCTTGCGGCCATGGAAACCAGGGCCCGGCCCGGTGTTTCGGACCTGCTGTTTAAACAGGGCCTGGCAGGCCGGCACCTGCGGGCGGTGGATCTGGCATGGCAGCTGTGCCCCGTGATCAATGCGGCGGGCCGGATGGGCAAACCAGACCGGGCGGTCCACCTCCTGCTGGAAGAGGAAAGCGCAAAGCGGGAAGCCCTGGTTAACGAAGTGCTCGAAATGAACGAGAGCCGGAAAAAGCTGGGAGCCGATATCTGGAACATCGTGGAGCCCATGGCCCAGGCCAGCCTGGAAGCCTATTCAAACAAACTCGCCATTGCCTTTGGACCGGAAATTCACCGGGGAGTCACGGGCATCATGGCCAGCAAGATGGTGAACCGCTTTAAGGTGCCATCCCTTGTAGTGGCCTTTAACGGTGAACATACCGTCACGGGGTCCCTCCGCTCAAGCCGGGGCTACGACCTACGCTCCCTTTTAGAACAGTGCGCCGACCTCTTTCTGGATTGGGGCGGCCATGATTTTGCCGCGGGCTTCAGTATGCTGAAATCCAACTGGGAGGCCTTTCTGGAGCGGCTGAAACTCGTGGCGGCCGCCATGGAACTGGCAGACTCGGAGGACGAAGAGCTCATCCAGATTGATGCCGAACTGCCCCTGAAATTCATGAATGCGGACCTGCTTAATATCGTTGACCTTTTTGAGCCCTACGGCGAAGAGAACGAGCCCCTCACCTTCCTGGTTAAAAACGTAAAAATCATCGACATATCCCTAATGGGTAAAAACGAAGCTAAACATGTGAAACTGACCATAGACGCGGGAGCCTATAAATGGCCTGCGGTGTACTGGCAGGCGGCAGAGAAGGTTAAACGGGACTTTGACCTGAACGATACGGTAGATATGGTGTTCCGGGTAAACCGGAATTATTTTAATGGGAATGAGACACCACAGCTCATCATTACGGACATTAAACGATCCTAATCATGGAAAAACGGGGGCACCACATTACGAGAAAAACCTTTCAGAGACTTCTTGTCGGTATAACAGCCCTTGCCTGCATGCTGCTGTTGCTCGGATCGGGTACATTCCAGAGCCGGGAAACCCATATACTGGTCTTGCAGGATGAACTCTCTCCTGGTTCGCCGATTTCGGTCATCCTTGTAATTCCAACCCCCCATCCACCACAGTATAAAGCCGGGGATATGCTTCCCTTGCAGGGGCTGCTCAGCTCCAGCGAAAAAAGACCGATACAAAAAGCACCCTTCTTTTATACTGATCAGATCCAGCTTGCGGGCCAGGACTATATCCTTGCCATGGCCATACTTGTGGTACCGAATACCTACGAAGAAAAGACTGTACATCTTGATGTACAGTTCGAGAAAACCGCCAGCATCGCATCCTCTTTCTTTGCCGGCCTAAACCTGCCCCAGACACACAATTTCCCGGTAAGCCCAAGGAGCTTTAACTCCGAAACCATAGCCCTGGGACCGGAAAATACGGACATTAAAACCAAGCCGGACCCGCAAAAAAACAAAGAGGCGGCGGAGCTCTGGAAACTCCTCACCAGCACCGATGCTGGTCTATTCAATACAGCGGGTTTTACTGCCCCGGTAGATTCTCCCCGGCGGACCAGCTATTTTGGAGACCGGAGGGTCTATCAGTATACCGACGGAAGTTCCGAAAGAAGTATCCATGGGGGTATCGATTTTGGTGTACCCCGGGGTACACCGGTCCGCGCTTCCGCCCCAGGTCTGGTGCGGATGGCCCGTTTCCGGATCGTGACGGGCAATACGGTGATCATTCAGCATGCGCCGGGACTCTATTCCCTCTACTATCACATGGATTCCCTTTCGGTGAAGGAGGGCGATCTGGTTCAGACCGGGACCGAACTGGGCAAGTCCGGCTCCACGGGCCTCTCTACAGGCCCCCACCTGCACTGGGAATTCCGCATTCAGGGGGAATTTGCCGACCCGGACCTGATGATACAGGCCGCACCCCTTGACAAGGAGCGCATTATAAGTAAAATCACAGAAAAATTAGGAAAAACTGACCGGTCGACGGAAGGGAGGTGAATTACAGTGGCCCATATTGTCGTGGATGACAACGAGATGCTGGAAAAGGCAATCAAGCGGTTTAAACGTATGGTTGAAAAGGAAGGCATCATTCGGGAATATAAAAAGCGGGAATATTATGAAAAACCTTCCACCATCCTGAACCGGAAAAAGAAGGCTATCCAGCGCAAGCTGATGAAAAAAAACCGCAAGGGTAAATCCGAATACTAAGATATAAGCCGCCACAAGGGCGGCTTTTTTTTCGATACGGGGCCATGTTTCACCCTAGCGCATGGACCGCAGGAACTCCCCGTAGGCCCGGTACACAGCTCCGTTCATCAATATGGTACTGTGACTTTCTTTAAAATACCAAACCACCGGCTTCAGCCCATCAGGCTTCGCAAAACCTTGCATATACCCGTTGGTGATATCCAAAGGGGTAAGCTGGTCATAATCGGCGACGAGAAAGGCAATACGCTCCGGGGGTATATTAGGCCTCCTGGCATAGCGGGGGCTGATAGAAGCCAGCATCGATTCTACTTGCGCGGACCCAATGCCCGCCGCCTGGAACTCCCTTCGGATCTCCGTAAAGGGACGAGAAGCCCATATCGTGTTCCAATCCAGGAGAGGGATCATGACCGCCAGATGATCCAGATCCACATCCTGGGCGAGCCTGAGCAGATTTGCAGCGCCGAAACTGCCGCCCCAGGCTCCGATACGTACGTATCCCTGGGATTTAAGCCACCCATATCCCCGGCGCAGTTCCTCTAGCGCAGCGTTCATGTTCGCCACAAGGATATTCAGGTCCGGTGAAATAAGACCCGCTCCGGGGGCCTTACCTGGGATCTGACGCTCCAGATGAAAGGGAGGCACCCAGACCAGGACCGCCCAGCCAGATTCAAGCTCGGTCCGGAAGAATCGTTTAATAAATAAAAAAGCCAGGTCCGAAACACCGAAACCGGGAGCCCAGAGAATGGCCTTTGTAAAGGGTTTTCCCTCTGGATGAAAATAATAAAAATAGCTTGGTCCCAGGCTTGCTCCTCCCACGGGGGGAAAGCTGAGCAGTTCCCCCACAACGTTCATGTGGGGGACCGAAAGTTTCCACCGTTGTAGGGGCCGCCGCTCAAGCGGAAGATCCAGGTGAAGCTCAGCAGGAACAGGGCTATGTAGCCCCCTCGATCCCACATCTGGTAGAGGCTGGTCTGAAACCTTCGGGGGATTCACCGCTAATTCGGTTTCGAGGGATCGGGCATAATCACCAAGCCCATTAAGATCCATATTGGCTTTAAAACTTTGGCAGGACCATAGACCCATAAGGCTCACCCCACATATAAGGATTTTCATATACTTCATTATTATAATATACTACTCTTTCTTGTGCTCCCGGCGGCTTTTTGCTAAATTTACACCATGTATCGATCCTTCAGGTTGATGCACACCTGCTTTCTCTGGGGCCTGTGTCTCCTCTCCTTCTCCTCCTGTACGACGGTGCGCATTGGTACAGAAATCCTCTCTGGCCGCGACCGGGACCGGCAAATCACCCTGCCGCCCCTCAGTTGGCAGGACCTGGGACCCATCCGCTATGCTTCGGGCCGTATTAGCAACCCTCCCCTTCTTTTCTGGGCAGCGGCGGTGAATCTGGAGGACCCAGCCATACAGGTGCTGGTTGTCCCTGAACCTGTCGAATACGGTGTCGTACCTTCCATAAAAGTTTCGACCTTCGCGGAATCCTATAACTGCATCATAGCAATCAATGCTAATCCCTTTGACCGGGTATCAGACCAGGAAGGGGAAGCCCGGCAGCTTGTCGGCATCGCCATGGCGGAGGGTCGGCTCATGGCGGACCCGGCTCCCCGATACGGGGCCCTGCTCATCGACAGTGATCGGAGGGCCCGTATAGTTTCCCAAAAAGACCTGTTGTTACACGATGGGGCCATAGACTGGAGAGCATTAGAAAAAGTCCGATTTGCCGTGGGAGGTTTTTTTCCGGTGTTGCACGAAGGACTTGCCCAGGGAGAACGGAAGATACGCTATCCCCGCAGTGCGGTCGGTGTGAGCCGTGATGGGAAAACCCTCTATCTTCTCGCGGTGGACGGCAGGCTCCTCGATAGTATTGGCACCACCGAAATGGAGACGGGCCAGATTCTGGCAGACCTCGGTGCCTGGGATGGGCTCCTCCTGGACGGCGGCGGCTCCACAAGTCTTGTAATCCAGGAGAAGGATGGAATCAGGAGGGTTCTGAACCACCCGATCCATGAAGGAACGCTGAACCGGGAACGGGCCGTGGCAACCTGCCTGGGCTTTTCTATTTCAGGCTCCTGGTAAGGTAAAGCCTTTTTCAGGATTCCAGGTAGGCCTCCGCCGCCTCTGCCAGGGTCCTATAGATCCAGCGCCGTTTTTCATCATCCTGCTCAAGCAGGGTAAAACGGAAACCGGGGAGCTCGCTGACAAAGCCCGAAAGGGGAACCACACAGATACCGGTAGCGGCGAGGAGCCAATAGACAAAGCGTTTATCCGGTGCGAGGCCTTCGGTCCGCCGGGTGATAAAGTCCGCAAGGCTCCTATCCTTTACGGGCAGGGTTCGGCTCTGTTCCCGGCCATCAAAAAACCGTTCCGGATCAAACAAGGCAGTAGCATACAGGGCACCCCGGGGCGGAATGAGCTTGAGGCCTCCTCTGCCGGCAAAGGCATCCGCTGCTTCCTGGGCCCGACCTTCAAACATACGGGCCCGCCGTTCCAGGTGGTCCGGATACCGGCTATCCGACATAATTTCGGGGATACAGAGCTGGGGTAAGGTGGTGGCGCAGACCTCAAGCCGCTTTGCATCCACAAGGCTCTGCACATACCTTTCAAACTGGGGGTCCGAATGCCGGTTGTACACTTCTATCCAGCCGGAACGGGCTCCCGGCCAGGGGACTTCTTTAGAGATGGACCTGAGAGCCAGGGCAGGCACATCCCCAACCACCTGGGAAAGGGCCGCAGTTTTTGTTCCCGGAAACACAATGTTGGCATAGGTTTCATCGGCAATGATAAAGAGCCCGTAGGTTTTTGCAATCCGGACAAATTCCTTTAAAATTTCCACGGGGTAGACCGCTCCGGTCGGATTATCAGGGTTGATGAATAGAAGCCCCGCGATGGCATCGTTGTATTTTACCTTGTACTCCACGTCCTCCAGGTCGGGCATCCAGTCGCGCTCCGGATCGAGCCGGTAGGTCAGGTGCTTATAGCCTGAATGGGCAGCCTCCGCAGAAGAAAGGGTAGAATAGGCCGGCGAGGGCCCCAGAACCCGGGCTTCCCGTTTTAGGAAACCAAAGACCTTGGCTACCGCATCTCCCAGGCCGTTAAAAAAGATGATATCATCGGCGCCCAGGGGCTCACAGGGATTTGCCATTGCCCCGATAGGGTTCGAAATTGAACGTTGATTTGCCAGTCCCGCTAAAAAGGCTCTGGTTTCCCTGACACCCTCCGTATCGGAATAGGCGTAGGATAGGTCATCCATGACCCGATTCCGTACTATATCCTTAATCCAGCCCTCTATGGCTTCGCCTTTTTTTACCGGGTCCCCGATGTTCTCCCACACAATGGGAATATTCCACCGGCTTAATTCTCTGGCAAAGGAAACAATCTCCCGGATCTCATACCGCAGTTCTCCCGCCCCTGGATGTACCATATCCCTTCTCATATAAAACTCCCCTGGGCTGTCGCCCTGGGCCGTTCCTTTCTGTATGTCAGGGATTGTACTTTTGCATGTCCAGCCATCGGGACATAAAAAAAGCCGCAATCCCCGCTCAGGAGGATCACGGCCCTGATATGCTTTTGTATCAGCTAACCGCGATCCTCCGGGATAGCGGCTGCTGCTGCGAGACTGATAGAATTGGTTATACAAAACCGTATAAACATACGACTATTTTGCATAAGAATACGAATATGTCAAGACTAAATTTTTCTGCAGCTATCCCGTTCAATAAGCTGAACCGGCACCAGCACACGGGGGGGGACCTTTTCACCACTTAAAAGCTGCTTCATCATTTCCGCCGCCTTTTTACCTATGGCCTGCCGGTCCTGGCGGAAGGTTGTTAAGGGTGGATGGGCAAAACTGGCCCACAGGTTATCATCAAAACTGATAATGGATATATCCTGGGGTATGCTGAGTCCCAGGTCTCTGCAGGCATTCATAACTCCCATGGCCATGATATCGCTGGCGCAGAATATGGCGGTTGGTTTTTCATCCCGTTTCCATAATTCCATCATCGCCTTGTAACCCGATTGACCGTTCCAGAAATCGGCGACGACTATTAATTCATCCCTGAGGGGCAGCTTTCTCGAAATCAGTCCCGCTTTGTATCCCTCCAAACGTTCATATCCGGCAGCTGCTATGCTATTCTGGGGTCCCGCAATATGGGCAATAGAACGGTGTCCCAGGCTATACAGATACTGGACCGCCTCCACAGAAGGGCGGATATTTTCGGAAGTAACGGTGGATATATCGGGAAAAACGATGTTCGATGAAATGCACGGTACATCACTTTGAGTTACCTCTAAAACCTCCGTATCCTTGGCATCGGAGTTTACAATAAGGACCCCATCCACATGACGATACCGGCAATGTTCGAGGAGGCTCATTCTTCGGCCTCCTAAATTCCGGGCTATAAAGATGAGTTCATACCCTGTGGCTTCCATATCCTGCTTAAAGGCATTGATGATACTTGCAAAAAGAGGGTGTTCTATACCAACTCCCATATCATCTTCCTCGTAGATAAGGCCGATAAGCCAGGATTTTCTGGTAACGAGCCCCTTGGCACTGGAATTGGGAACATACCCCAGATCTTTAGCCACCTGGAGTATCTTCTCTTTGGTTTTCTGACCGATATCACTCTGATTATTTAATGCCTTTGAAACAGTGGGGGCAGAGTAACCGGTAATTTTGGCAATATCATATATGGTAACCATAACAGTACTATGATACATCCTTACGCAATCGATTGCAATCTTTTTTTAATCCTATAGAGTACGGGCCCCTTGAGACCCCGCGCTTTCACCGGTACAATAGGGACTATCTATGACCGATTTTGTCCATCTCCATGTCCATTCGGATTACTCACTCCTGGATGGAGCCGCCTCTGTTAAAAGTCTTATCTCTAAAGCTAAAGCCCTGGGCATGAAACACCTGGCCCTCACGGACCACGGGAATATGTTCGGGGCCCTCAAGTTCTACAAGGAATGCAAGGCTGCCGAAATCAATCCCATCATCGGCAGCGAATTCTATATGACCACCGGCTCCAGGTTTGACAAGAAGGGCTCAGAAACGGGGAATGCCTACCATCACCTGGTACTCCTGGCCACCAACGAACAGGGCTACCGCAATCTGATGAAACTCTCATCCCTTTCCTACACGGAGGGTTTTTATTATAAGCCCCGGATCGACGAAGAACTCCTGGTTCGTTACCACGAAGGGCTTATCGGCCTTTCTGCCTGCCTGGGAGGCGAAATTCCGAGCCTCCTTCTAGAGGGAAAAGCTGAGGAAGCCCTCTCCCGGGCCCGGCGACTCCGTGATATTTTGGGGGATGACAATTTTTACCTTGAACTCCAGGACCATGGTTTGCCGGAACAGAAAAAGGTGAATCCCCTCCTGATTGAGCTTTCTAAACGGACCGGCATACCCCTGGTGGCTACCAACGATATCCATTATTTAGACAAGGAAGATTCGGTAGCCCAGGACATACTCCTCTGTATATCCACCAATAAGAAACGGAATGAATTGAGCCGCATGCGCTTTGAAACCAGCGAATTTTATCTAAAAAGCGGCGATGAAATGGCAGCCCTGTTTCCAGATACACCCGAAGCTATTCTCAATACGGTCCGGATTGCCGAACGCTGTCATACCAGCATCCCCCTTCCAGGCCCCATGCTACCGGATTTCGAACTCCCCCCGCCCTTTACCAATGGGGCTGACTATATCCGGCACCTGACCTACGAGGGACTTAAAAAACGGTATCCGGAAATCACCGAAGAGATTAAAAAACGGGCCGACTACGAACTGGACATCATCATCAAGATGGATTTCGTGGGCTACTTCCTCATTGTGGCGGACTTTATCAACTGGGCCAAGGAACATGATATCCCCGTAGGCCCCGGCCGCGGTTCCGGTGCGGGCTCCATTGTAGCCTATGCCATGCGGATCACCGACATAGACCCCCTTAAGTATAACCTGCTGTTTGAACGATTTTTAAACCCCGAACGGGTGTCCATGCCCGACTTTGACGTAGACTTCTGCTTCGAACGGCGGGGAGAGGTCATTGACTATGTAACACAAAAGTACGGCCGCGAACGGGTCGGACAGATAATCACCTTTGGAACCCTTAAGGCCAAGGCGGTCATCAAGGATGTGGCCCGGGCGCTAGACATAAGCCTTGAGGAATCGAACCGGATTGCCAAGCTCATTCCTGAGGATCCCAAGATGACCCTGGCAAAAGCCTTTGAACAGGAACCGGAACTTGCAAAACTAGCAGAAGACCCGAGATATCAGGAACTGTTTGCCATCGCAAAACGGCTCGAAAATAAAAACCGCCATTCATCCCTCCATGCAGCGGGAATCGTCATCGGCAAGACAGAACTCACCGACTATGTGCCCCTCTATCGGGATGCTAAAACCGGGACCGTGGCCACCCAATTTACCATGGATCAGATTGAGGAATGCGGCCTCGTAAAGATGGACTTCCTGGGCCTCAAAACCCTGACCCTCATTAAAAACACCCAGGACCTGATCCGAAAACGGGGCGGTGAATATGCTCATTTCGATGCAGACTCGGTAAGCGAAACTGACCCGGCTACTTATAAACTCCTCGGAGAAGGCCAGAGCACCTGTGTTTTTCAGTTCGAATCTTCGGGGATGCAGAGTATTCTGAAACAGGCAAAACCCAACAAAATAGAGGATCTTATTGCATTAAACGCCCTGTATCGGCCGGGGCCCATGGCCTACATTCCCCAATTTGTCGACTCAAAGTGGGGCCGGAGACCCATCGAATATCCGGACCCCTGTCTGGAATCCATCTTAAAGGAGACCTACGGGGTCATCGTTTACCAGGAACAGGTTATGCAGGTTGCCCAGATTATCGGCGGATACAGCCTGGGACAGGCGGACCTGCTGCGGCGGGCCATGGGAAAGAAAAAACCCGAGGTCATGGTAAAAGAAAAGGCCCGATTTATTGAGGGTGCTAAAAAGAAGGGCTTCTCCGAGGCTGACGCGGACCGGATCTTTGAAATTCTTGTCCCCTTTGCAGGGTACGGTTTTAACAAGAGCCACGCTGCGGCCTATTCGGTGGTAGCCTACCGGACCGCCTACCTTAAGGCTAACTTTCCCGCCGAATTCATGGCTGCCAATCTGACCAACGAAATTACCAGCACTGACAAACTACCCGAATATATTGATGAAGCCCGCAGGATGGGCATTACGATAGAGCCGCCTGACATCAACCGTTCTGAAAAATACTTTACCGTTGTGGATGGCAAAATCATCTATGGACTCCTCGGCATTAAGGGACTTGGGGATGCCGCTGCAGACGAAATTGTAAGCAAGCGTATCCAGGGCGGGCCCTACAGGGACTTAATCGATTTTCTTGACCGGGTAGACATAAAAACCGTGGGGAAAAAGGTCATCGAACTGCTCATAAAAACCGGAGCCTTTGATAAACTAGGTCAAAGCCGCCCCACACTTCTGGCTAACCTGGAACGGGCTGTAGAATATGCTCAGAACAAAAAGGATGATAAAAAGTTCGGTCAATCCAGCCTGTTTGAAGAATCGGGCGAAAAGGAATACCCCGATTTTGAGTTCGAGGCAGCCCCGGACTGGGATAAACAGGATCAGCTTGCCATAGAAAAGGAACTTATCGGTTTTTATTTTTCGGGCCATCCCATGGATGATTACCGACAGACCTGGGAACGTTCGGTGAGCCTTGACCTTTCCCATCCGGAACGTTCAAGCCCTGACAAGGAATACATCATTCTGGGGCAGATAAAATCGCTGAGACCCTTCCAGGCCAAGAACGGCAAATGGATGGGTTTCTCATCCCTGGCGGACTTTAAGGGCCAGATAGACCTTACACTCTTTTCAGATGTGTGGGAAAAATTGCGGGATAAACTTCATATTGATGAAATTGTCGCCCTGAAAGGCAAGGTAGACCGTTCCAGGGGAGAAAAGATAAGCTTTATTGTGAATGAAATGCTCGATATTCAAAATCTGACAGAAAAATCCTATCGGGAAATTCACATTCGGCTCACAACCGATGCGGCGGAGAAAGAAGAAAACCTGTATCCCCTCCGGGATCACCTCTTTGAGCATTCAGGCCCCTGTTCGGTCTTTATCCACATTCCGGTGCCGGGAGGAGAATCGGTAGTTCGGACCGCCACCCAGATCACCAGCGCCGCTGATCAGTGGGCCCTGGAATCCATCGGCATGCTCCCCGGAGTGGCTGAGGTCTGGCGGGAATAGGAACCGGGTCTGGAGATCCTCAGGACTCCACCCGGTTTTTTCCGTTCCGTTTAGCCGTATAGAGCTTTGCATCGGCCCTGTTAATAAGGGCTTCAAAGGATTCACCCTTTTCAGCCTCCGCAACACCGGCTGAAATCGTAACAGCCAGATCCTTTGTTTCAAACTGCAACAGGGCCACGGTATTTCGTATTTTTTCTGCCACTATATGGGCAGCCTTCAGGTCGGTTTCCGGCAGCAGCACAAGAAATTCTTCACCCCCGTAACGGCCCGCCACATCGGTTTTACGCAGCGATGCCATGATCGCATGGGCTACCGAAAGAATAACCTCATCTCCAGCACGATGGCCAAAGGTATCATTCACCTGTTTAAAATTATCAATATCGAGCATAATGATAGAAAGGAGCCTTCCATACCGGGCCACCTTGGCGGTTTCCTCTTCGAGCCGTTCAAAGATAAACCGGTGATTATAAAGCCCCGTTAGACCATCGGTAACAGCCATAAGTTCCAGCCGCTTTTTGTACTGATAGGATCGGACATTTATTTTGATACGGGATATTAAGGATGCTGCATCAAAGGGTTTATGGATATAATCATCAGCCCCGGCCATTAAAAGGGTGGTAATAGATTTTTCGCCAGTAAACTGGGACATACCGATGATAATTGAATTAGGCTGGTGGACTCGGATATCCATGATGACCTTATCGCCGGTCAGTTCAGGCAGAACCATATCAACAAGGTACAGATCATAGGCTTTGCCACTTTCTAAAAGTTCCCGCGGCGTCACATAAAAATCTGCAAACCGGAAACCATTCATATCCAGAATACGATGTACCACTTTTAAAATAATTGGCGAATCATCCAGTATGGCAACCCGCATATCCCGCATAAACCGGGATAATTCGTCCTCCGCAGACAGGGTTGCAAAAAAGTGTTTAAAATGGTCTTCGTTTACTTCAGACTTGAGGATATAATCGACCACTCCAAGGCTGAAGAGCCGTTCCCGCAATTCCAGGGAGTCATTGGAGGTAACAACCACCACGGGGATATCCTTTTTAGATGCCTGGGGCAAATCAAGAATAAAAGATTCCGCATCCCCATCATTGAATTCCATGGCAGTTATAATAAGATCCACCGATTGTTGAGCAATATACGCTAATGCTTCCTGCTTTGTTGCAACACTCTTAACTGAGTGCCCGCAGCGGAGAATGATCTCCTGCATTACTTTTCTAAAGAGCTCACTTCTGTCAACATGTAAGATCTGTAACACTTTGTTAACCTCAGCATTAAATATAATCTATTTATATTTTATTGAAAAGAAGGGCCCTCGACTAAGAGACAGCCTTTTAGTATGCTTAATGTGATACATTCTTGTTTGAAGCTAAAGGAGGAACCTATGGGCATACTCATGCGTATATTGGCATCGATCACTACGGTATATATGATCCTTTTGTTTTTGCGGATCATGCTTACCTGGTTTAACAGTCCCTTTACGCTTGGTCGTACAACCGAGTTACTCAGTAGCATCACCGACCCTTATCTGAACTGGTTCCACCGTTTTCCCCAACTGAGAACCGAACTTATGGATTTTTCCCCCGTAGCAGCCCTGGCGGTACTTGCCTTAGTTAATAATATTTTTCTTACCATTGCCGTATATGGCAGAATCACCCTGGGTATTATCCTTTCTATGCTGCTTTCGAGTGTCTGGTCTGCCATTGCCTTTGTGTTAAGTTTTTTCATTGTTATACTGGTAATCCGTTTTATTGCCTACACACTGGGAAGCAATAATGTACATCCTATCTGGCGTGCTATCGATGCGCTTTCCAAACCTATGTTATACCGGGTAAACAGATTGATATTCCGGGATCGGCTCGTCACCTATAAGACCGGTATTTTCACCACAGTCGTAGTTTTACTTGCACTTCGTATCCTGGGAGCGGTCATCATCAGCTTACTATCGAACCTTCTCATCAGGCTTCCCTTTTAAATTGCAGGCTTATCAGGTGCATCGGTGTTTCTTAAGGAGATAAAAACTCCCGTCAGTCATCTTAAAGGCGCCGGGACCCAGACCTGCCAGAGCCTTGCCAGGCTGGGTATCAAAGATATTGCATCCCTTTTAAGCTACTATCCCCGGGATTGGGAGGACCGCAGTCAATTTGTCCCCCTCGCCTATTGGAACAGGGGCAAACAGATCTATACGGTAGTAACGATCCTGGCCCATGAATGGTTTGGATATCCGAAAAAAATTCTGAAGGTCCATATAGAAGATGATACAGGCCGGGCTGAACTAATCTG
>JAAYUZ010000100.1 GCA_012517385.1 Treponema sp.
AAGACTGGCCTGAATGGGAAAGGAACCCAGGATCAGAATCCGGGAGTCACTCTGTAGTATGGGTGGAAATCCGTAAAGCCTCATGAAAAAATCTGCAGGGTAGTTCTGGAGGTTTTTGCAAAACCTCTCTGATTAAAAAAAAGGGCGGCCCCTGGCCGCCCTTCATTAACTGGACTGGATTAGTAATCCATTCCCATGCCGCCCATACCGCCTGCGGGCATAGCGGGTTCTTTCTTCTCAGGGATATCGGTAATAGCGCATTCGGTGGTCAGGAGCAGGCTTGCGATAGAAGCAGCGTTCTGCAGGGCAGACCGGGTAACCTTGGCGGGGTCGATGATACCGGCCTTCACCATATCTACCCATTCCATCTTAGCAGCATCAAAGCCGATGCCCTTCTTTTCGTTCTTAGCCTTGTCGGCAATAACCGCACCATCAAGACCGGCATTTTCCGCGATCTGGCGGATCGGTTCTTCCAGGGCGCGCTTAACAATCTTGAACCCGACCTTTTCATCATCGGTAAGATTGGAAATATCGGCCTTCTCGAGGGCAAGGGCTGCCTGAATGAGGGCGAGTCCACCACCAGGAACGATACCTTCTTCGATAGCAGCCCGGGTTGCGGAAAGGGCGTCCTCTACCCGGTGTTTCTTTTCTTTAAGTTCTACTTCGGTAGCGGCACCAACATTGATCACCGCAACACCGCCGGCGAGCTTGGCCAGCCGTTCCTGGAGCTTCTCCCGGTCATAGTCGGAAGTGGTTTCTTCGATCTGGGCCTTAATCTGGGCAATCCGGTCCTGGATATCCTTCTGCTTACCCGCACCATTGATGATGGTGGTATTGTCCTTATCAACCTTTACGGTCTTGGCGCGGCCAAGCTGGGAAATATCGGTGTTTTCGAGTTTCAGACCAAGCTCTTCGGAGATAACTTCGCCGCCGTTGAGGATGGCGATGTCTTCGAGCATGGCCTTGCGGCGATCGCCGAAGCCGGGGGCCTTAACGGCACAGGCCTTCAGGGTACCGCGGAGGCTGTTTACCACCAGGGTAGAAAGGGCTTCACCGTCCACATCCTCAGCGATGATGAGGAGGGGCTTGCCGCTCTGGGCAACCTTTTCAAGGAGGGGAAGCATATCCTTCATGGAGGAGATCTTCTTGTCGTGGATGAGAATATAGCAGTCATCATAGACACTGGTCATGGTGTCCCGATCGGTTACAAAGTAGGCGGAAATGTAACCCCGATCGAACTGCATACCTTCCACAAATTCAATGGTGGTATCCATGGTCTTGGATTCTTCGACGGTGATAACTCCATCCTTGCCGACCTTTTCCATGGCATCGGCAATGGTGTTACCAATTTCGCTGTCGTTGTTAGCGGAAACAGAAGCAACGTGAGAAATCTCTTCCTTGTCCTTAATCTCTTTGGAATTCTTTTTAATCTCTTCTACGGCAAGCTCAACAGCCTTATCGATACCCCGTTTCAGTTCGATGGGGGTCATCCCGGCTGCTACAGCTTTCAGGCCTTCCTTTACCAGAGAATAGGCAAGAACGGTTGCGGTGGTGGTTCCGTCACCGGCCACATCATTGGTCTTGGTGGCCACTTCTTTAAGAAGCTGGGCGCCCATGTTTTCATAGGGATCGGCCAGTTCAACCTCTTTTGCTACGGAAACACCGTCCTTGGTGACCGTGGGGGCTCCAAATTTTTTGTCCAGGAGCACATTGCGGCCCTTGGGTCCAAGGGTAACTTTTACAGCCTTGGAAATCTGCTCAACACCAGAGAGCAGCTTGCGGCGGGCTTCTTCGTTGAACATCAACTGTTTCGCCATATTTTCGTTCTCCTCTTTTCTCTGCCATCGGCGCATCAGCGTGGTAGTACATGACTCCCTAAGGAGTGACCAGGCTGAAGCGGTTCCGGCTTAGTATGGTATGGGATAATATGCCTTCATCTGTCCAGCGAAGGCTCGTTACTAAAATACTAAAAGAGACCCTAAAACGGCAACAGGAAACAGGGCCATTTTGTATATTTTGTAGCATTAAGCAAAGAAAACCTGTTAAATGCGGCTTAATTCAAACTCAGAAAGTTTTTTAACAGAGGAACCTCATATTTCAACGGTCAATAGCCCAGAAAGTATTCCGCTCAAGGCTCAGGTGGAGTATACTCAACCTATGTCGCAGTTTTCCTCTCAAAAACAGGTGACCCTGTTTGATATCCTGGGACCGGTGATGATCGGCCCATCAAGTTCCCATACCGCCGGCGTGGCAAGAATCGGATACCTGGCACGAAAGCTCTTTGGGGAACAGCCAGATTCTGCGCTGGTAGAATTTTATGGGTCCCTTGCGGCCACCTGGAAGGGCCATGGCTCTGGGGATGCCATTATTGCGGGGCTTTTAGGAATTCCCCCGGAGGATGAACGCCTTCGGGAGGGCGCCCAGCTCCTTAAAAAGGGCCTCGAAGAGGGGACCGCTTTTCACATCAATATTGAAACGATACCCAAGCTCCCCGCTGGCTGGCATCCGAACACGGTGCGAATAACTCTTACAAGCTCAAAAAAACACCTCAGGCTGCGGGCCAGCAGTATCGGGGGCGGATCCATACAGATTGATGAAATCAACGGATATCTGGTGGCCCTGTCGGGGATGCTCGATGCCCTCCTGGTGGTGCACCGGGATGAGGTGGGAGTAATCGCCATCGTGTCCCATATTCTGGCAGCCAACCGGATCAATATAGCAGCCACATCGAGTCACCGGAAAGAGAAGGGGGATCAGGCTCTCCTGGTTATCGAGGTAGATGATCCTATTCCGCCTTCTATTATAGAGCAGATCCAGAATTTACCACCGGTTTTTTCAGTTATCCATCTGCCATCTCTGGAGCAGCTATGAAATATCAGTTTTCTACACTAAAGGATCTGCAGGAGCTTCTGCAGACCGAACAGCTTGAGTTTGATGAATACCTGCTTAAGCGGGAAGCCTTCCTCAGCAATAAAAGCCCCGATGTGGTTACCATAGAATTGGACCGCCGAATCGTCATTACCCGAGAAGCCTTAATCCGGGGGCTTTCGGAGCCGCAACGGTCCCGGTCGGGACTTACCAATGGTGCTGCCTATGCCTATCTACGGAACACAAACAGGCTTCTTAAAGAGCCTCTGTATCACCGGGCCATTGCCTACGCCCTTGCTATAAATGAGGTCAATGCCTGTGGCGGTAAGGTAGTTGCCTTTCCAACCGCCGGTTCCAGCGGCATCGTTCCAGGGGTCATTTGGGCCTATTGGGATACCCTTCGTTCCGGCTCCGCTGAATGTACCATTCCATCTAAAATGGAACCGCCCTTTGGGCGCCCCCTGCGGGCGGCTTTTCTCATGGCGAGCCTCGTGGGGATCTTTATTGCCCAGGGTGCAACCCTGGCTGGTGCGGAGGGGGGCTGCCAGGCCGAGTGCGGGTCCGCAGGGGCAATGGCGGCGGCAGCCCTGGCCTACCTGCATGGGGCTTCCTTAGAAACCTCTTTTCAGGGGGCAGCCTTATCACTGAAAAATTCTCTGGGGCTTGCCTGTGATCCCGTGGCTGGTCTCGTAGAGATCCCCTGTGTCAAACGAAACGCCTTTGTTGCAGCCAATGCCATAACCGCAGTGGAACTGGTCCTTGCGGGTGTTAAGAGCGTAATCCCATTTGAAGAGGTAATTCAGGCCATGAAACAGATTGGGGATAGTCTTCCTGCTTCTATACGGGAAAATGCCGAAGGAGGCCTGGCAATGACGCCTACGGGCCTGCACTATAAAAAGCTTATTATGGGAGGTGAATGATGGATAAACTTAAAATGGGTGTGCTCGGTTGTTCCGGGCATTATGCAAAGCGGATCGCCGTTCCAATACAGGATTCTTTGCTGGTAGAGCCCTACGCAATCGCATCCCGGGATCTGCAGAAATCTCTTGAATTCGCAAAAAAATGGGGTTTTGCAAAGGCCTATGGTTCCTATGATGAATTGCTTGCAGATCCGGAGGTCGATTTCATCTATAATCCCCTCCCCAATCATCTTCATCTGGAATGGATTAAACGGGCTGCCGACGCGGGAAAGCCCATGCTCTGTGAGAAACCGCTTACCTTGAATGCCCAGGAAGCCCGGGAAGCGGCAGAATATTGTGCAAAACGCAAAGTTCCCCTCATGGAAGCCTTTATGTACCGTTTCCATCCCCAATGGCAGCATGTACGGGACCTCATCCGGTCCGGTGAGATCGGTAAACCCATGACAACCCACTGCGTGTTTACCTATAACAACCGGGACCCCCGAAATATCCGTAATATTGCGGAATTTGGCGGTGGCGCCCTGCTTGATATTGGCTGCTATGGGGTTTCCTCCGCCCGATTTGTGATGGATGCAGAACCAGAACGGGTTTTCTGTATGATACAAAGGGATCCGGAATTTAAAACCGATATCCTGGTATCGGGTATCCTCGATTTTGGTGGAGGAAGACGGTCCACATTTACGGTAGGGACCCAGCTTTTCTCCATGCAGCGCTTCGATGCCTATGGTACCGGCGGCTCCTTGAGCATCGAGGTTCCCTTTAACATGTACGGAGATGTGAGCGGTCATATTCAGGTGGCGACCGATGTGGGACGCCGGTTGGTGGAAACAGAAATAGTGGACCAGTACCTCCTGGAGTTCGATTCCTTTGCCCGGGCCCTCCTGGAGAAGCAGGATGTGCCGACCCCAATAGCCGATGCGGTGAATAATATGGCGGTACTGGATGCTTTAAAAACTTCCGCAGAGACCGGTACCTGGTGTCCTGTGTCCAGGTAATAATAAAAACTTCGCCTCCGCCTTGCGATGAAGGGGTATTATCGGTATGCTAGGGCAGGACTATCATGATACGAACAAATAACCTGCGCATAGCCGCTGAAATACCCCTCGTTTCTCCTGCAGAACTTGCCCGGGAAATTCCACTCCCCGACAGGGCCGCTGAAACCGTCGCCGCATGCCGCCAGCAGATCACCAATATTCTGCATGGCAGGGATAAACGGCTCCTCGCCATTGTTGGCCCCTGTTCCATCCATGATCCGGATGCAGCCCTGGAATATGCCAATAAGTTAAGGGTATTAGCCGAAGCCTATAAAGATAGGCTTTGTATTGTTATGAGGGTTTACTTTGAAAAACCCCGAACTACCCTGGGCTGGCGGGGCCTTTTAGTAGATCCCGGTATTGATGGCTCCTATGATATTTCCCGGGGCTTACGAATCGCCCGTCGCCTCCTCGTACAGATTAACGACATGGGCCTTCCTGCGGGAAGTGAAGTTTTAGACCCCATTATCCCCCAATATATAGCCGAGCTCATTTCATGGGCATCAGTCGGGGCCAGAACCACCGAATCTCAAACCCATCGAGAGATGGCCTCGGGGCTTTCAATGCCTATTGGATTCAAGAATGCCACCGATGGGGATGTGCAAATAGCGATTAATGCCATCGTCTCCGCTGCCAGTCCCCATTCATTTGTTGGTATCGATCGGCAGGGAAATACCATCGTTCTGCGAACCACCGGTAATTCGGACTGTCATCTCATTTTACGGGGCGGAAAACACGGAGCAAACTTTGATCGCCTCCATGTACAAGAAGCGGCGCAGAAAATGATGGAAGCTAAGCTCCATCCTTCTATCATTATCGATTGCAGCCATGGCAACTCGGAGAAAAAACCGGAACGTCAGGCCCTGGTGTTGCAGGATATTCTGGCTCAGCGGGAAGAAACTACATCCCCCATAGTAGGTTTTATGCTCGAGAGTAACCTGTTCGAAGGTTGTCAGAACCCAAGTCCCGGAGGTGAGGGCCTGCGGTATGGGGTTTCTATCACCGATCCCTGTATTGGATGGGACACTACCGCGGAACTCCTTAAAGAAGCCTATGAAAGGACCAGACCGTAATGATTGATGAAAACCACGTTCTTTTGTTCACCGATGGGGGATGTTCCGGCAACCCAGGCCCAGGTGGATGGGCGTATCTTATTGTATCGGAATCAAGGGGGGTAATTGAGGAAAAGTGGGGGGCTGAACAGCTCACCACCAATAACCGGATGGAACTCTCCGCAGCGGTGGCCGCACTGGAAGCGGTGCTTGCCGATACCGCTCTGAGTAAGGGGCAGATTACCGTATACACCGATTCCCAGTATGTCCAGAAGGGTATAACCACCTGGATACAGGGCTGGAAGCGCAATGGCTGGAAAACCAGCGGAAAGGAACCGGTAAAGAACCAGGACCTCTGGCAAAAACTGGACCGGCTTGCCAATACGCTCCATGTAGAATGGCGCTGGGTAAAGGGCCATGCGGGGAACGAATATAACGAACGGGTAGATAGTCTAACTCAGGAGGCGATCGCCTCGCTCCGAGTCTGAGGTGTCTATCTCAGGGATAGTATGAGGTCCTAAGAGACCATCATCCCAGAGAGCCTATAAGATTCTGAGAGATCATCATCCCAGGGAACCTATAGCTCCCTGCAGCAACTCCAGAAGTTTCTGAGCCTCCTCCTTTGAAAGGGTAACGCCCTTGCCCATCTTTTCATGATCCGGTGACCAGTCCCGAATATCAAGCTTTGGGGCCCTGTTGTTCCAGGAAACCAGGTTAAGCTCTTTTTTCCAGCCCGATTTTTCTTCCGAAAGTACCCCAAAATGTTTTGTAATTTCGAATACGATATCTGGCATACAAGCTCCTCTCCTTAATTTAGGATGAAATCCGTAACCTGACAAGGTCATTTTCATTTTTATGGTTGTAGTACTGTGAATTTTATACTACAATTGGTTTTATTAAAGTAGAAAGGAGCGCCTATGAAACACAAAGTGTTTGTTTCAGTCCTGGTAGTGGCAAGTTTAGCCCTCTTAGGACTGTCCTCCTGTGCCAGCGGGCCAAAACCTACGGCTCAAATGCCACAAGAAGAGCCGACAACACCTACAGAGACAGTGCAGCCTGGGGTTGAACAAAAACAACCGGAAGTTACCGATCCTTCAAAGCTGCCACCAGATCAGGCGTCAGAAGCTGCTTTGGCTGCGGCTGTCGCACGGGCAGAAAAATCCCGGAAGCAAGCCTTTGATCTGGAAGTCCCTGCAACCTTTGCCGACGACTGGAAGAAGGCGGAAGCTTTTTTCATGACTGGGCGGGAAAAAGCCCAGGTTAAAACCCAGCTTTCATATATTGAGGCAACTCAAGCCTATACCAGCGCAGCCGATGCCTATGATGAACTGGCCTTGAAAGCTCTACCGCTTTATGCGGAAGCCCGCAGGCAAGAAATTGTAAAAGCTCGCTCGGATGCAGTTAAAGCCGGGGCTGATCAATTATTGCCAGACCAGCTTGCCACAGCTGATAAGGTTGCTGATACTGCCCAAGAACAATTTAATTCCGGAGAATACTACACCGCCGTAGCATCGGCCCAGGAAGCCCGGACTCGCTATATAATTCTTAAGACCGGACTGGATGCCTATGCGGTCCAGCAAGAAATTGATAGGCGGGACTTCGCAAAGTATGATGCGGGTAACTATTCTTTAGCTCAGCAGAAGCTCCAGGCTGCACAGGAAACCTATGATGCAGGGGATATCAATGCTTCTCAAAATAATGCAGAAGAAGCCCTCCTCCGATTCCGCTTAGCTCTGAACAAGGGCCGCGAAATGAATGCCTCTGGCCGGGGTGAAGCAGCATCTGCAGAACGGCAGGCCGCTCAGGATCTAAAGGCAAATGTGGCGGTAAAAAGTGATTTTGAAAGAGCCCAAGCGGTATATGCCGAGGCAGAACAGGCCTTTAAAGCAGAGAAGTATGATGACGCTGCAGACTTGTTTGCTCAGGCTGAATCATTATTTGCAGATGTTAAAAATGTGGCCGCAGAAAAACGAGCCAGAGCCTTAGAGGCGATGCAGAATGCCCAACAAAAAATTTCTGCTACCGAGGATGCTGCTAAAAAGGCTGATGCGGTTCTGGAAGGAGGCAGTCGATGAAACGGATTTGCTTTTTAATAACTATAATCCTTCTAGTTGGCGGAGTATTCCTTTTTGCACAAACCGATCTTGACGAACCATCTTTTGAAGAAGTGCAAGAACCCCCTGCCTCTGAAACTGTATTTTTTGTACAATCAGAAGCCCAATCAGCCCTTCCGGAAGCTGTATCGCCGGTTCTTGATATCTTATGGAATGTGGACCCAAGCAGGCCATCAGATAACCTGGAGCTCACCTCCATAGTAACTCTGGTACAGGCCGCTGTTTCCGACACACCTCAGCCAATAGAGGGTGCATCAAGTTTACCCCCCGGGGTACTAAATAATCCCTATTATAAAGAAAGCTTACGTTATAAAGCCCTTGCTGAGGATGCCTTTGAATATGGGGATTATGATGCGGCCGCCACCTATGCAGCGGAGGCGTTAAAAAATGCCCAGCTCTCGGATGATTATATCGCACTCCAATTGACCATTAAATCTGCAAAGGATGCCCTTGCAACTGCAAAGACAAGGTTGGACTGGGCAACTTCTATCGGTGCTGAAAAGACCTATCCGAAACAGTATGCTGCAGCCCAGACCGCTTACGGAGAGGCTGAAACTGCCCTGACGGAAGAACGCTGGCAGGATAGCCTTGCCGCATCTCAGCGGGTTATCGATGCACTGGCTTCGGTTCAACAGCTTGCTCCATTGCCCGCCCGATATTCCGTTAGGCCCTGGGCTCAGACAAAGGACTGTTTCTGGAATATAGCTGGTTATAGCTTTGTGTATGCAGACCCAACCAAATGGCGGCTGCTGTATGAAAAGAACAGGGCTAAATTACGCCAGCCAGACAATCCGAATCTCATTCACCCTGGGCTGGTCCTTGAAATTCCCAGCCTTTACGGTGAAATCCGGGATGGAATGTGGGTAAGCGGCAGAGCCTATGCTCCGCTTCCCAAGGCTAAATAAAGACAGAGCGCACTAGCCATGAGGGCATGGATATAGGGTTCCTTACCCATGCCCTTCAGCACCTCATCCACCGGGATCTGTTCGACATCTACATATTCATCGTCGTCCAGATCCTGTTTTCCTGTATAGATTAAGTCCTTTGCGAGAAATACATGAAGGCGGTTTGACATAATTGCCGGGTTTGGGCTGAACTCTCCTAATTTTATAATGTTCCCGGCCTTCCACCCCGTCTCTTCTGCCAGTTCCCGCTGGGCCCCTGCTATATCCGATTCTCCCGCTTCAAGAACACCTCCGGGGAATTCCAGGCTTAAGCTTCGGCTTCCATGCCGCCACTGACGAACCATGAGAAATTTTTTGCCGGCCGGTGTGTCGAGAACTGGAATAACTATGGCCCAATCCGGGGCATCTATGACTGAAAAAACATTTTTAGTTCCATCTGGTGCTTCGCTTGTAGTATCCCGTACAGAAAATACCCGACATTTGTATACCTGTTTAGCATCAATTTCATTCCAAATGAGGTGTGCATGTTTCATGGCTAAGAATATTAGCTTTTTTAATTTAATTCGTATATACTCAACATGTATGAAGGGTGAAATTACCATTTTGTTCGCCACCGCAGTAAGGGCTGAACAAGAACAGTTTTCAGAATATATACGTTTAAATAAATTATCATATAAGCTTCTTCTTCCAGCGGATCTTAAAGAAGCCGATGCGTTCCTTACAAACAACAAAGATATTGATATTATCGTCACCGATTTGCATTTTGCATCCGGTGCTTTTGCAGACTGGCTTTCCCTTTGGCCCCATCCGGCAATTATCCTTGCCTATTACGGAGAAGAATCCAAAGTTCTTGAAATAATCCATGATGAGTCTTCCTCCTTTATTATGAGGGATACCCAATACCGTCATTTGGGTTCCTTACCTGCGATGATACATAAAGTGCTTGGGGTAAACGAAAGTATCAAGCGGCAAAACGCCCATCTGCAGCTCTCAGAAAAAAGATATATGAATTTAATGAATTCCCTGCCGGATATTGTGTATACCCTCGACGGGGATGGACGCTTTGTGTATGTTAACGAAGCTATTTCCCAGCTTGGATATACCCCATCGGAACTCATCGGTAAACATTTTTCTACAATTTTACACCAGGATGATGTACCTAAAGTAAGCCGTCGCTTTGTTCTTCAGGACTTAAATGGTGTCCGAACAGGACCAGAGGGTGCACCGCGGCTTTTCGACGAGCGTCGTACCGGAAAGCGGATGACTAAGAATCTGGTGGTTCGGTTAAAGCCGAAAAGCCCCTCCCCCTACTTTGAAACGTCTGCAGTTGTCTATGCCTTTGGCGAGGTTGCAAGTGTCGGTGTGACGATGCCCGAATTCGATGGCGGTTCTATTGGTACGGTTGGTATTATTCGTGATGTTTCTCATCATCAAAATCGGGAGGAACAGCTCGAAAAGGAACTTTCATTAAAAGAAACGCTCCTTAAAGAAACCTATCATAGGATAAAAAACAACCTGCAGATTGTTTCAAGTCTCCTGCATCTCTATCTTGGAGATATGAACGATCCAGAAGCTAAGGCTATTTTATATAATGTTCAAAATCATATAGAGTCTATTTCTCTTGTCCATGAACAACTGTTTTCTAGTGAAGCCTTTGAAAAGATTGAAACCCGATCCTTTATTCATAGTCTGGTCGAACAGGTTTTACAAACCTATGAGGTAGATACAACTACTGTTGTGGTCGATATCGTCTGTGACAGCGTTCTTATCGGTTCCCAGCAGGCAATTCCGCTCTCATTGGTAATTGTGGAAGTCCTGGCTGTTTCTCTTAATCATTTGTACAACAGAGAAAAAAGTGCCATTTTAGTTCGATTCGTAATGTTAGACGACCAAACCGTTCAACTTGAAGTTTCAGACTCTTCACTGCTTTTTGCGAACAGACATATTAGTGAAATGGGAACAACAATCATTGAAGCCCTCTGTCAGCAACTGAAGGGGAACTATACCTGGGAAAGGGACGGAAAAAGTAAATTTGTACTTTCCTTTCCCCTCTTTTTTGACAAACCGGATAAAAACTCCTATGCTTAAGTGAGGAAAGAGAAATTCTTTCTAATCTAGAGTACGCAAGGAGGTACGGTATGGCTATTATAACCATTTCACGGGAGCTTGCGGCACTGGGGGATGAGATTGCCCACGAACTGGCGGAACAAACGGGCTATCGGTTTGTCGACAAACAGTCCTTGGAAAACCGCATTACATCCTATGGGTTTAACAGTTCGAAATTGGAAAAGTATGACGAAAAAAAACCTGCTTTTTGGGCTTCCCTATCAAAAGATCGGGATGATTATGTTCATTATTTAAAAACAGCCCTCTATACAGAAGCAGAAATGGGATCCTGCATCTTTGTTGGTCGAGGGGCCAATGCGATTTTTAAAGACATTCCTGGTTGCATCTTTGTCAGGCTTATTGCCCCCCTGTCTGTTAGAATAGAACGGGTTAAAAGTTATTTCCGTTGTGATGAGAAGCGGGCAAAGCAAATAATTGAACAAAGTGATAAGGACCGCGCAGCCTTTCATCGATACTTTTTTGATATTGATTGGGCAAATCCTACCAATTATCACCTGGTAATAAATACCGGTATTGTACATCCGACTTCTGCAGCAGAAGAAGTACGCCATCTGTTGCAGCTATTAGTTTCACCAGATACGGAAGCTCAGCTTAAGATAAAGCTTCAGAATCTCAGCCTCGGGCAAAAAATTATACATCATATTTTGTATACCCTGGGTATACCGATCCATTTTCTCGAAGCCATCTGTATAGGAGATCGGGTGGTGCTCCGGGGGGTGGCCAATTCACAATCTGCGGTAGAAGCCGCTGTTGCCGGCGCCCAACAGGTCCCAGGTGTCAGTCAGGTTGAATCGGAGATCCAGATTATTCAAGAATACAGCGTAATGCCATAGATATTTTTCTTGTCTGCCAGCGCTTTGGCTGTTATCATGTACATATAAGGAGTACATTGATGAAAAAACAGGAAGCGCTGGTTCGGCTTCATGCTATCGATCGTGATGTCAAACATCTAAGTCAAATTACTGCCCTGTTGCAATGGGATCAGGAAACATATATGCCCCCCGCAGCAGTGGAAGGGCGTTCTGAACAGCTTGCCCTGCTGGAAGGTATTGTTCATGAAAAATCTACATCCCCCGAAATAGGCGATCTGCTTGAACAACTGGGATCAACCACAGCTCATCCTATGGGTGATGCGGATCTTCCTGAAGTGGAACGGGATTTCTTAAGGGTATTAAGGAAAGAATACGATAGGGCTGTTTTATTACCCGCAGATCTGGTTACTGAAGCAGCCCGGGCAGAAGGACTATCTCAGGCAGCCTGGGTAGAAGCCCGTAAACGCAACGATTATAAAACTTTTATGCCCCATTTGGAAAAAATGGTTGGCTATGCCAAAAAAAAGGCCGAATGTTGGGGCTTTACCGAACGGCCCTATGACGGCCTCTTAGATATTCATGAACCAGGAATGACTGAGGCTTCCATTGAGGCGGTATTTAATCCCCTCCGCTCCCGTCTTTCCAGTCTGGTTCAGCGGATTGGTGAAAAAAAGGCTCCCCGCAGTGATTTCCTTTCCAGGGAATTTCCCGCGGAACTGCAAGCCCAATTCGGCGAATCGGTCATGAAAGCCCTTGCCTATGATTTGCAGCAGGGGCGGCTCGATATCAGCGCCCATCCCTTTACCACAACCTTGGGACCAAGGGATGTGCGCATTACTACCCGATACTTCCCGACAAACATGCTCTCTGGTTTATTTTCTATAATCCATGAGACAGGACATGCCCTCTATGAAATGGGATTCGCTGAAGAAATCAGGGATTCATCTCTGGGCGATGGAGCCTCAATGGGTATCCACGAATCCCAATCCCGTTTATGGGAAAATGTCGTAGGCAGAAGTTATGCATTCTGGAAGGGTCAATTCCCCCAATTGCGGCAGCTGTTCCCCACTCAACTGGCCGATGTTTCCGTCGATGAATTTTATGCCGCGGTAAACCAGGTTAGGCCTTCCCTCATCCGGGTTGATGCAGATGAAGTTACCTACAGTCTCCATGTGATACTGCGTTTTGAACTTGAACGGAGACTCTTTGCTGGAACCGTATCTGTTGCCGACCTGCCGGAAGCTTGGAATGCTATGATGAAAGAAATTCTTGGGGTGACGCCGGATTCGGACGCTAATGGAGTCTTGCAGGATGTTCACTGGTCTATGGGTGCCTTTGGATATTTTCCAAGTTATGCTTTAGGCAATTTATATGGATTGCAATTCTGGGATGCATTAAAAAAGGGCATCCCAGAGGTCGAATCCTTTATAGAGCGGAAAGATTATATGCCAATTTTACAATGGCTGAGAAATCACGTTCATGTACACGGTTGCCGTTACGAACCGGGCGATCTTATCCTAAAAGTAACCGGCAAGCCCCTGTCGGCCGATTCATTTATCAGTTATCTGGAGCACAAGTACGGTCAGCTATATAAGCTCTGAAAACATATTTTTAGCACGGGACCTGTTTTACCTCTCTTGTGGTTTTACCGGTTCCGTGCTTGCCTGTCTATTCCACAGGTCAAGGAAAAAACTTATATCCCTCTCTCTTACGTTACTCTCGATAGCAGTAGCGTTATTTGCATTAAGTCTTATTCTTTCTCAGAACAACATTCTTTTCTATAAACCAATCCTTCTTATCGGCGCTTTCATTTCCATTTTTATTCTGCTCTGTATACTTTTACCCCAATGGATTGGTTTCCCAGCCTTGATTGTATCAGGAGCTATAGTAGTATTTCTTGCCATACAGGTTTTCAGATTTCCCTCAAGCCGGTACCAATCGGCAAAGTACCAATCGACCACCCTTGGTACCTTAGTAATCTCAATCGACGAAAATCACCAATCTATAGCAGTAATTCAACCATTGCCATCACAAAAAAAAGAGTATATACCCATCAATACCTCTGAGAATCTGAAACTTCAATATATGCAATTGAAAAGCCCCGAGTATCTTCCTTTCTATGGGGGTATTGTCTGGATAATACTATATGGCTGTGTTTCTGATACCGCAACCATTACATTCCAATCTGTGAATGGGAATGTCTTCCTTCAAGATTTTTCTGCAGTCCAGTTTTTGGCAAGGCTCTTTGGCTTTAATCGAACAAAGCAGGAGCTATTCATCAATCTGGATGAACTTAGTAAAAACAATAAACAGATTATAAAGTGGTCAAACGATAGTATTTTAATCGGGCCGCTTTGAAATTCTCTCCTTGTGAAAGAACCATGCTTTGTCAAAGACAGAAAGAAACACAATGACGCTTACAAGAATCTCAATATAAACCATGTACTTTTTAAT
>JAAYUZ010000101.1 GCA_012517385.1 Treponema sp.
ATAGGCTCGGCTTTTCTTGCACACCTGGCTTCGATTGCTCCTGAGGGAGCCCTGATAGACCTGTACATCTGGGAACGGCAGGCTGAGATCTTAGCCTTTTATAAACGCAGGGGCTTTGCAGAAAAGGAACGGCTTAATTGGCGGGCCCTCAATTTCATCCGCCTGGAAGCGGAGGCCCGGCATATCCGCGAAACTATCCCCAAGGTTGGCATCAGTTCCGGCACTGCGGATGAGCTGGGCAAAATCCGGCACGATGCAAAAAAGGCGATCCGGCTTCTTGCAGACATGGCGGGGGCCCTCACCGCAGAAAACTGTTCCCGCATTATAGAAGACATTAACCGGGAGACGACGGCCCTCATCAACACCCTGAACCTTTTCCGGGACTCGGTCCAGCGGTTCAGAACCATCAACCTGAAGGAACTGATTATCGACCGGATTATCCCCATGGTGGAACATTCGCCGGTCAACTGCGAACTGGTGCTCCGCTTTGCCCCCAATGTGGGGGAAGCCAGGGCCCACTATCTGGAAGCGGCCCGGGCCATTGTCAACCTGGTATCCAACGCCCTGGATGCCATCAAGGCGGCCGATCGGCCTGGACGGCTTGCCATTTCTGTAGAGGAGGTGAGCCCCTGGATACTCCTCACCGTCGAAGACAACGGGATCGGGATAGACAGCAAAAAACTGCAAGCCGGTGCCGATGGACGGCCCCAGTTTGTGGGCATTACCACCAAGGCAAACATGGGAGAAGGTCAGGGAACCCGGCAGATCTATGCGGCCTTCGGGACAGAAAACATCTCGGTGCACAGCGAAGTCGGCAAGGGTACCCGGTGGATAATCCGGCTGCCCCGGGCTGAACATCGGGAAGAAAGCGAACTCCAGGCCCTGGAAACCCGGCTGGCCGAATTTAAGGCCATCAGTGCTTCCGATGCACCTAAAGTGGAGGCCGACAAGGCAGAAATCGCTGCCTACATCTGGAGATGCACCAAGCTGGAAATTTTAATCTGGGATCTCATACTCCAGTTTGCCCGAAAAAACAATGTGAGGGATATCTATCGATCCTTCCTCTCCTGCCGCCATGAATCTATCTCCCTCGCATCCTTCCGCGAAGACCTGGAAAATTATAAAACCGACACACCGGAACTCCGGCTCTGGCTCCTCGAGGCGGTTCGGATTCTAAAGCGGGAGGATACGATCCTGCAGACCCTCAACCGAAACGGAGAATTGCAGGGTATTATGTTCAAAGCCTACGGTCAGGCGGTAGAACGGACGGTGATATTCACCCTGGACCCGGCCACCGGCCGCTTTGGAGCCACGGACCGTAAACTGGCAGAACATGCGGACTTTGTTCCCTATTTAGGAACCAGCCGGGACCGCTGCCTGAGGGGAGAGTTTTTCGGCGACGTTCAAAATGCATCGAATCCCATACAGCTCGGGGTCTGGGAACTGGGGAATCCCGATGATGCCCGAAAAAAGGCGGCCCTGGTCCGTGCCGGGGCTGAACGGCTTATCCAGATGGGCATCCCCGAATCGAAAAAACTGCTTTTTTATGAAACCACCTGGCGCCGGGGCAGCCTGGACCTGGATACGGGCCGGCCCCGGACCCTGGGAGCTGTGGCTCGCCTGCGGGAAGAAGAACTTGGCGACATCCTTATTGCGGTGGATGATGAGTTTTCCGAATACATCAGCACCGATTAAGTCTGTCAGGTTGATGAATGCCCGGTCCGTCCTTTTGCTTCCCCCCGGGCTTTATAGAGCCGGTCATTTATGGCGGGGCCCAGGTCCCGGTCCGGAACCCGTTCGGCCAGGATCCGCGCCACACCAAGGGCGTCCAGCTCATGAAGTACATCAAAAAGGTTAGCCGCTGCTTCGAGAAGTGAACCCGAGGGACTCAGTACCCGGCTTTCGGGAAGGGGAGAGCCGGCACTGTCTGTACCGGTGTGCAGCCGGGAGTATGCAGACAGCCACCGGCTGCGGCTTGCTTCATCAAAAAAGAGGCAGGCAAGGGGCTCCGAATCGGACCAGCCCTGCAGGGGGATTTCACCCAGCGGGAAAAGGCTTAAGGACGCCCGAGGTGCATAATGGCTGGGGAGCTGCCCCGGAGCGGTGGGATGGGCCGTGCTTCTATCAATCTGATGAACCGGACCTATGATGGCTTCTATACGCTCACGTGGAAGACCGCCGGGGCGCAGAATACTGATGGTATCGCCGCTCATATCAAGAACGGTGGATTCTACCCCCACCGAACAGCGGCCCCCATCTATGATAAAATCGACCCTGTCACCGAGCTGTTTTAACACATGTTCAGCGCGGGTAGGGCTCAGATACCCGAAGGGATTGGCACTGGGGGCTGCAACAGGAACCCCCGCAGCGCGGATCAGAGCCTGGGCCACCGGGTGGGCCGGCAGGCGGACCGCCGCCGTAGATAGGCCGCTGGTAGCCAGATCGGGGATGCTCGGCTGTTTGGGTAAAATTAACGTCAGAGGACCAGGCCATAATGCTGAGATAAGACGCTGTACCAGCTCACGGCGGTCCGCCGCTAGCTGCGAAAGGTCCGCAACCGTAGCAAGCGCATCAACCTCTGCAATATGTACGATAAGCGGATCAAAGGTGGGCCGGCGCTTTGCCTCAAACACCCTGGCCAGGGCATGTGTATCGGTAGCTTTAGCGCCAAGACCGTACACGGTCTCGGTCGGAAAGGCTACCAGCAGCCCTTCCCGCAGCGCCCGGCCCGCCCGTTCAATATCGCCGGGACTGGTACTCAGCAGTTCAGCCACAACAGATCCTTTCAGCTTAAGCTCTTCTGGTATAGGCTCACATTCCCGGAGGTGCCAACCTTAGTAAACCCGAGTTTGTTAAGGTACGATTCATGAGCCGGGACCTCTGCCTGGGCATGGACGACCTTGGCTGTTCGGGCAATGTTTTTCAACGCCGTTTCCAGGAAGAACCTGGCGTTTTTCAGGTCCCGGTATGCAGGGATGGCGTAATCCATCAATATGGATAGATCCCCGTTTGCTTCCCGCTTATACACAACGAGGGAGACCGGTACGGTCTGCCGTAAAATAAAACAGGCTTCCAGACCCATGAGGTAATCATCATTACCTTCAAGAGGAAAGGAGGGAAAGAATTTTTTTATATCCGACTTATAAAACTGTAAAAAGCGCTGGGCGTATTCATCATGCACCAGATTTACATAGAGGATCTCAAAGGTTTCCGGTTTTTTCGCATCCCGGGCCATCACATACAGATAGTAGGTGTTGACCAGCACGATAAAGGCATTGAGCCCAAAGACCGGCCAGGCAGAAATAAGAAAGCCATAAATGGCAAAGGCGAGGGAGCCGATGAGATTTACAATCCGCAGCCGCTTTATATTTTTCAGGGTTAAGCTGATAGCGACTACAACCGATGCAAAGGTACCAAACCATTCAATCCATGTATTCATGGGCTGGAGTATATCACAACCAGTGCCGGCGTTTAAAGAAGGCAATCATCCCCAGAGCAATCAGAGCCATGACACCCCAGGTAACCGGATACCCGAGGGGGTGTTCCAGTTCGGGCATATACTTAAAGTTCATGCCATATACACCAACCACAAAGGTCAGGGGAATAAAAATGGTTGATATAATGGTAAGCACCTTCATCACCTCATTCATCCGGTTCGATACTGAAGAGAGGTTTACTTCCATTATACTGACAATCAATTCCCGGTAGCTTTCTATGGTTTCCGCACATTGCAGGATATTATCATACAGGTCTTTCAGGAATGGAGTAAGCTCTTCAGTAATATACTCCGTATCCAGACGCTGCAATGTAGAAATACTCTCCCGCAGGGGCCAGATAATCCGGCGCAAGCCAAGCACCTGCTGCTTTACAAACTGAAGCTGTTTTAAAAAATCCCGTCCCGTTTCATCCACCGCCTGGGTCTCATATTCCTCCAAACGCTGGCCAAGCTTATCCAGGGTCTTAAAATATTCATCCACCATGGAATCGAGAATTGCGTAGGCTAAATAGTCGCTCCCCATTTTACGGATCCGGCCCGCATTTACCTCGATACGTTTCCTGATCGCATCGAAACAGTCCCCAGGATGTTCCTGAAAGGTAATCACCGTATTATTGGTTAATACTATAGATATTTGTTCATACTCTGGCCCCTGTTCTTCATTCCAGGTGATAGCCTTGGCGATAATAAAGAGGTAATCTTCGAATGCCTCCACCTTAGGCCGGTGTTCGGTGTTAAGAATATCCTCAAT
Organism: Treponema sp.; assembly: GCA_012517385.1. Lineage (GTDB taxonomy): Bacteria > Spirochaetota > Spirochaetia > Treponematales > Breznakiellaceae > Gracilinema. The sequence continues at coordinate 4,248 of JAAYUZ010000101.1, forward strand.
ACTCAGGTTATGGAGACCATAGGTTTTCGCCAGTTTTGATATCGAATCCGTATCATCAAGCCCATTTACATTTATCCATGTAATACCCGCATCATTACGATAGGAAAGCAGCTCTTCCACCGTAGCAGCAGTCTTCGTCCATGAGCCAATCGGATCATAACCGATGATTGATAGGCTCGTTTCAGTTGGTTTCTGGTCTCCCACATACACAAGGCTCCCCGGCGGAAGGCCCAGATCAGGTCGTTCAACAGCCATGTTTACTCCTCAGGATTAAGCTTACCCCAGAAGAATCTACGGTACAAGGGATTGTTCATCAATCTTATACTGGGTCGAGCTTCTCACTTCTACTAAAATCTAGCGGTATTAGTTGTATTTATTCAATTATATTGTACAATAAACTATCATAAAGTCGCCATAAATAGGGGAACATACCATGAGCAAAGCAGTGCAGCTGAGTTATAATCAGGCAGGTTATCTCCGGCATGGACCAAAATTTGCAGCCCTCGCAAGAGAAACCTCGGGGCAACTCCCCTGGACCCTTTCAGAGGCCGCCACCGGAGTAGTACAGATTCAGGGGATAACCCTCCCAGCATACCGGGATCCCCTTACCGGCGCTTTACTCCATTGTGCGGACTTTAGCTCTTTCAAAACAGCCGGGGTCTATATTATCCAGATTGATGAAATCCCCAGTGAACCATTCCGCATTGGGGACAACCTTTATGGGACCCTCACCCGGGATGCGTTGCATTTTTTTTATCTCATGCGGAGCGGGATTGCGTTAACCGAACAATATGCGGGAAAAGCCTGGGCAAGGCCTGCGGGACATCTCAGCGATAAAGATATCCGTGCCTTTGCAGGAACCGATGCCCAGGGAACCAAATGGGATGGATGTTCCTTTTCTATTGATGGATCCGGCGGCTGGTATGACGCGGGGGATTATGGAAAATATGTGGTAAATGGGGGTATTTCAGTCTGGACCCTCCAGAATGCCTTTGAGCGAATGCCCGACTCCTTTTCTGATGGGGACCTGGCTATACCAGAACAACAGAATGGGATTCCGGATATTTTAGATGAAACCCGTTGGGAACTGGAATTTCTGCTCCGGATGCAAATTCCATCCGGGCAGCCCCTGGGCGGGATGGCTTTTCACAAACTCCACGACCGTGTCTGGTCCGGTGTACCCGCTGAACTTCCCACTTATATGGACAACAACAATGAAATGAAAGATGGGGCATCCTGGGGCCGGTATGTCTACGAACCGACCACCGCTGCAACCCTTAATCTGGCTGCCTGCGCCGCCCAGGCGGGGCGCATCTGGAAAACCTTTGACAAGGCCTTTGCTGAACGTTGTATCACCGCGGCGGAACAGGCATGGGAGGCCGCCAGAACGAACCCGATTATCCTGGCAGGCAATGTGCCCGGTGCAGGGGGCGGAAATTACGACGACGTAAACGTAGAAGATGACTTTTACTGGGCAGCCTGTGAACTCTATGCCAGTACCGGTAAACCAGAATATGAAGCCTTTATTCGCAACTCGCCCTATTTTAAGACCTTTCAGGGACTGAATGGCCATGGAGCAGCCTATTCTATGAATTGGGCCGATACGGCGGCCCTTGGCAGTATCACCCTGGTGACTGTAAAAACAGCCCTATCCGAAAAGGATATAAATGAAATTAAAGATCTTATTGTAAAGACCGCTGATCGATATGCAGTAATCCAACGTAATGATGCCTATGCAACTCCAATAGATGCATCGGGTTTTGTGTGGGGCTCTAATTCGATGGTATTGAACAATGCCATTATTCTGGCCCTCGCCCATGATATTACCGGAGACAGGTCATACCTCTCTGCGGTGAGCCGAGCCATGGATTATCTATTAGGCTATAACAGCCTTCGAAAGAGCTTTGTCTCAGGCTATGGGATAGATACGCTTGAACATCCCCATCACCGTTTTTGGGCAAATGACCCTGTTAAGGGCTTGCCCCCGCCACCACCGGGAGTGATCTGCGGCGGACCTAATGCACAAATACAGGACCCCGTGGCAGAAGCACTGGGACTTATACATCGGCCAATTCCCATGCGTTATGTTGATGAAATCGGCTCCTTTGCAACCAACGAAGTGGCCATCAACTGGAATGCCCCGCTGGTCTGGGTTGCTTCATTTCTCCACCGGGCTTTTCAGCGGTAATAACACTGCCCCACCGGGCAGGTTGTGCAACGCCAGGCCCCCAGCTAAAGCCCAAGGCGTTCAGCCACTTTGCCCTCCAGGCTACTTCCCGTCCCAGGCGGAGGCAGGCTGAACGCGTAAGCGTTGGCTCCGGGGGTGGCGTGGAACAACCCTGCCCCACCGGGCAGGTTGTGCAACGCCAGGACCCCCAGCTATAGCACAAGCGTTCAGCCTGCCTCCGCCCAACCTTATTGTAAAAATAAAAATACAATATATACTTCAAGGTGAGGATCGGCTTATGACAAGATTCTTTAAGAACAGGGGCCGGCGATACGTTTTATTACTTCTCCTTGTTTCAACATCCTTCTTTTCACTCCCGGCGGAAAACACCATTCAACAAGAGGCAGCCAACAAAATTCTTGATTATTTTTCCAGTTATGGTAGTTTCACCCTATTTCCCGCCAACAATTGGGCCTCCGGAGACTGGGATGCCCAATCGGATGCCTTTTTCGGCTACGACACGCCCCGGGTTAATAAATTCAGAGTCAACATGGAACAAACCATGAGTACCATGTATGAGGGTGGGCTATTTTTCAAAAAACTGAATCTTGGTGTAGGGGCTACCCTTAAAACGGACAACAATCTTATTGGCCAGATTAACCAGTTTATGGGATTTCTAAATATTGATGTATTCGAAGCCCGTGTTGAATATTCCCGGCTTAAGGGCACCGCCGAATGGCTTGGAGAGCCCATTTCCGGCCTGCCTGATTCGGTCATCTTTGATAACCAGCTTCTTAACATCGATCTGTTATATGCTTCTCCTCAGGGCCTGTATTATGGAATTGGCTACAGTTCCTACACCCTTCCCGTACAGCTCAACTGCCTGGTTTATGATCCCTATTGGACTGTGTGGTGGGCGCCGGTGGTTTCCTTTTACCAGCCGGATATGAAATTTTCTATTTATTCCTTTCTCTTTGGTTTTGATACCCTTAAAGACGCCCTGTTTCAGAAAGGATTATTCGGAAGTTTCCAGGGCTTCTCCTTCTGGGCCTGGACCCAGGACCGTTTCGGGGTTGGAACTTCTGAAATCAGTAATCAGGTGGCACATATTATAGAAACCGCTAATGGTAATCGTACTCTCTGGAGCACTACCCAGATTGCCATGATGGTGGACTACAACCTGACCCTTGGTATCCAGTATGTAAAACAGTTGGCCCGATTCCATATCGGCCTCGGTATTGGTTACAACATCGGCGGCCAGACCGTTACTTGCATCACACCTAAGGGACCGGTTCAGGAGGGTTATGTTGATGCCTCCCCATCGGTATACCTGTTCCACTACGGTCCTATGATCACAGGCAGCATCCGGTTTTAGCCACTTTGCCCTCCAGGCTACTTCCCGTCCCAGGCGGAGGCAGGCTGAACGTACAGCTCAGGTGGCGGGGGTGGCGTGGAACAACCCTGCCCCTCCGGGCAGGTTGTGCAACGCCAGGCCCCCCAGCTAAAGCCCAAGGTGTTCAGCCTGCCTCCAGCCGCTGTAACATTGACGAAATCCCCTACTAACTTCATACTAATAGTATTGGAGAATATACCTTGAAAAGCGCATTTACTATCAAACCAGAACTGGCCCATAAAATAGTCACCGATATTAAGACCGTTTCTGGGGCCGATGCGAATGTCATCGACCAGCGTGGTATTATTATTGCATCCTACGACCCAAACCGTGTGGGCACTATCCATGAAGGTGGCAAACGTATCATGGACGGAGAAGTGGATGAGATTGCCATAACACCCGAAATGGCCGCCACCATGAAGGGCACGAGGCCTGGCTATAACGGGGTTATCAAATTAAATGGACAACGGATCGCAGTTATTGGTATAGCCGGAGATCCCCAGATCGTAAAACCTCTCCAAAAGATGGCAGAGATCGCTGTAAAAGAGGAGATCCAGAGAGAAATTGAAACCGAGCAGGAACGGCAGATTGTTCGCGATATGGAAAATCAAATTATAGATATCGCTGAACGGATGAAGGTTCTTTCATTAAATGGTTCAATTCAGGCTGCAAAACTGGGTGATAAGGGCAGGTCTTTTAAAATTGTTGTCGCAGAAATGCGTAAATTGGCCGAACAGATTAACGAAATTATCACCCAAATAGACAGACACCGGACCCAGACCAGACAATCCTGTCTTTAATTCTGAGCTGTTTGACATGGTATAAGTCAGCCAAATTTGTTACTATAATTCTATGATTTCTTACCTGCTTTTCGATCTTGATAACACCCTCTATTCCAGCAGCTTTGGACTGGAAAAGGCTGTCGGTGAACGGATCCGGCGTTTTACAGCCCAGTTCCTCGGTATAACCGAAGAAGAAGCGGTCCAGCGGCGCCAGGCTCGGATCGCCTACTTTGGGACCACCCTGGAATGGCTTATGGCAGAGGAGGGCCTTACCGATGTGGATGCCTATTACCGGGCTATTCACCCCGAAGGAGAAGAAGCAAACCTCTACCCGGACCCCAGGGTCAGGACCTTTCTGGAACAGATACCCCTTCCCAAGGCAATCCTCACCAATTCGCCTATGGAACATGCCCAGCGCATTTTAAAAAAACTCGAGATGGAAAACCTCTTTACCCATATATTCGATATCCGCTGGAACGGCCTGCAGGGGAAACCTCAACCGGAGGTATTTTTCCGGGTCTTAAAAACCCTGGGTAAAAGCCCCCAGGAAGTCCTTTTTATCGATGACTACCCATCCTATGTAAAGGGATACCTCGACATCGGCGGCAAAGGGCTCCTCCTTGATGAAGAGGACCTTCACCAGGACTATCCTTATCCGAGGATCCGCAGCATCTTTGAACTTACACCCTATCTGGAGAACTAAACTATGGAATTTTTACTAAAAAGCAAACAAACCAAATCGGGGACCCTGGTGCTGCATATTCCCCTGCTGCTCAGGCTCAGCATCATTGCCATAGGCCTGGTCATCATCGCAGCATCCCTCATCCCGGTTATAGAAGGCACCCAATCCCAGCTTGGAGTTACCACCATTTTGCTGCTCCTCCTGCTGCTGTTCGGAGCCCTCTATGAAGAACGCTGGACCTTTGATCCTGCCACAAGGACCATCAGCTTCCGTTTCGGACTCCTCTTTCTTGCAAAGACCATGCGAATATCCTTTGATCAGATTGATGAAATTACGCTCGAAAAGACGGTTAAGGGCAGCATGCAAAAACCTGCGGAACATGCAGACCTGGAGAGGCCTCAAACCGGCCTGAAAAAGCTTTTTCAGCCCAAGGTGTTCATCAACCTGGTGTTGTATTTAAAGGACTCTGAACGGCTCGTCATTGAGTCAGGCAATGCCAGTAAGGAGGATCAATTCATCAATCTAAAAAACCAAATTCAAGAAGTAATATCTAAACCCTAGTTATTTATATTTTGGAGATTTTAGTGTATAATTTTCCTCCTATAGGGAGGCCCCTTTCTGAACAAGTTTGTGAACAGGTTTCTTAATAGAACCTATCTGGAATCGCTGCCTGTTGGTCTGCAGAAACAGCTCCCCATCCTCTTGTATGGGGATATTGTGTTGTTTATATACTTTAATACGGGCGCTGTGGTGCGTTATTTCGAAGCACCCCAGAACAGTCTGGCCTTTCTTATTGCGGTGTTCCTTTCCTCATTAACTTTTATTGGTTCCATTTTCTTTTTAAGCAAAGGGAACCATACAACCGCATCCTATCTTGCATCGGTTGGGCTATTCCTGAATCCAACCTGGGTAGGTCTGCTTTTACCCGCAGAAGGGGTTATAAGCATCTATAGAATGGTAGCCTACACTCTGGCGGCGACTATTGTAAATCTGATAATGTCCGTATCCAGGAGACAAATCATCCTGTATATGATTGGGAATACCCTCAGCTTCCTTGGGGCTACCTTTTTATATATTGCGCTTGCTTCTGGCGGATTTTCTAAACAATTCTTTTCTGTGTTTTTATTGTTACTCTTAACCCTCATTCCGGTTAATATTTTCATCCTTTTTATCGAGCATTTTTATCGCAGCCTGATTTCTATTTCCAATAAAAGTGTTGCAGAAAGCAAGGCACAACTGGAACGGCTTAACAGACTCTTAGAAAAAACCAGAACAACCTTTACTTTGGGTCAAAATCTGGCTCAGACAGCCATCCGTTCAAAGGAGCTCAGTAAACAGGTTAAGACAGATCTGGAAACAACCGGGCGGGAGATTTCCGAATTACAGGGTAAAACCAGGGAGAGTCTTGCAGCCAACCGGGATATGACCCAGCACATCGAAGGCTTACAGGTTGCCACCAGTGAACATAATGCGTTTCTGGAAGAAACCAGCGCTGCTATCACTCAGATTGGCACCACCATTCAATCTATTTCCAGCAGAGCACAGTCCAAACATGAAAGTATGACCGGCATTCTGGATAAAATAGCTACCCAAAGCGTCGAATTATCCCAGCTTTTTAAAAGTTTTGATGCGGTTATCAGCAGTTCTACAAGGTCCCTGCAAACAGCCCAGGGCATCACCACCATTGCGGACACCACCAATCTTCTGGCCATGAATGCTTCCATAGAGGCTGCCCATGCGGGAGCGTCGGGCAAGGGCTTTGCCGTCATTGCCCAGGAAATCCGTAAGCTTTCTGCAGAAGCCCGGAATCAAACCGAAACAATGATTGCAGTCCTTAAGGAAAACACAAATATCGTCTCTGAGACCGCAGCATACATTAAGTCATACCTGAACAACCGTACTGGCCTGGTAAAGGAAATTGAAGATGTCTTTAAGGCCATCGAAGAGATTATTCAGGGGCTTTCGGAAATAAATCTCGGGGCCCAGGAACTTCTTACTGCCAGCGGGAAAATCAGTGACGTGGTGAGCGATTCTACGGGCCACATAAAGGACATTCATCAGGAAGTGACCGCCTCATGAAACATCTTGAACAGGTCTTCAGCCTGCTTACAGAAATTACTGCCAAGCTCAAGGCAATATCCGAAGCCTATAACGAATTTGACCAGGTTATCACCACCATCAAAGAAGTGGGAGAACAGAATCTTTTACAGGTTAAGGAATTGGAACAGGGCCTCCTGCATTGATGCCCTTTTTACTCCTTCTCTTGCCCAAGTTAGCGGATGTTATTATTATGACAGGCAGTACTATCCTCGCAGCTGCGACAAGAGAAGGAGCCCCTATTCATGGCTAAATATCCTTTTGAATCGATTGAGCCGAAATGGCAAAAATATTGGGAAGAACATAAGACCTTTAGGGCTGTAGAAGACCCGGCATTTCCAAAAGAAAAACGACAGTATGTGCTGGACATGTTCCCCTACCCGTCCGCCCAGGGTCTCCATGTTGGGCATCCAGAGGGCTACACTGCCACCGATATTTACTGCCGCTACCTCAGAATGAAGGGCTATAATGTGCTCCACCCCATGGGTTTTGATGCCTTTGGACTTCCGGCAGAAAATTATGCCATTAAAACCGGCACCCATCCTGCCACCACCACCCGGGCAAACATCGATAAATTCCGGACCCAGATTAAAGCCCTCGGTTTTTCCTATGATTGGGACCGGGAAGTCTCCACCTGCGAAGCGGATTACTACAAGTGGACCCAATGGATATTCCTGAAACTCTTCGAAAAGGGCCTGGCCTACGAAGCGGAAACACCGATCAACTGGTGCCCTTCCTGTAAAACCGGCCTAGCCAACGAAGAGGTAAAGGATGGGGCCTGCGACCGCTGCGGCACCAAGGTAACCCGTAAACGGATTCGCCAGTGGATACTTAAAATCACCGCCTATGCGGAGCGGCTTCTGGAAGACCTGGACCTGCTCGATTGGCCAGAACCGGTAAAATTGATGCAGCGAAACTGGATCGGCAAGTCAGAAGGGGCCAATGTCATCTTTAAGATTGATGGACATGACGCGGAGCTTGAGATATATACGACCCGGCCCGACACCCTCTTCGGTGCAACCTACATGGTGCTCGCCCCTGAGCATCCCCTGGTTTCTAAAATTACCACCCCTGAACAGAGGGCTGCGGTAGAAGCCTACCTGGATGCGGCCGCTAAAAAGAGTGATCTTGAACGGACCGACCTGGCAAAGGAAAAGACCGGCGTATTCTCCGGTGCCTATGCAATTAATCCGGTAAACGGCAGAAAAATCCCCATCTGGATTGCAGACTATGTTCTCATTTCCTACGGTACCGGGGCAATCATGGCAGTCCCTGCCCACGATGAACGGGACTGGGACTTTGCCAAGGCCTTTAATCTGCCAATCATTCAGGTAGTCGCCGGTGAGCCGCCCGCTTCCGGGAAGGATTATTCCAGGACACCCGAATCCTGTACCACCGCGGACGGCTGGGCTGTAAATTCCGGTCCCTTCGATGGAACTCCTACCGCAGAATTTAAACAGAAGATCGTTCAGTGGCTCGAAGAAAAGGGGATTGGAAAACGGGCGGTTAATTATAAGCTGCGGGACTGGATTTTCAGCCGTCAGCGCTACTGGGGAGAACCGATTCCGATCGTCCACTGTGAATCCTGCGGTATAGTCCCCCTCCCCGAGGATCAGCTGCCCCTTACCCTGCCGGATGTGCAATCCTATGCACCCACCGGGACCGGGGAATCACCACTGGCTGGCATTACCGAGTGGGTAAACACCACCTGTCCAAAATGCGGCGGCA
>JAAYUZ010000102.1 GCA_012517385.1 Treponema sp.
AAAAAAAACCGCTGAAGGGCGGTTTTTTTTATACCCTAGCGTCCCGGAGGGGGACTTGTACCGGAGGACCGTCCCGAGTGAATACGAGGGCGAGGCGAAGGGATGCGCCGAGAGGTCCAGAGGCGGGCTGGATACCGGATCTGCTATTGTAGCCCCTTGGGCGGGCCGAGGAGTTCAGCATAGATAACAGCTTGCTGAAGTGTACTCAACCGGGCAAGTTGATGAAAAGGCCGCCCAGGAAGTTCATCAACCTTATCTTTTTTAAGCTGCGATGGGGCTGCGCTGTGTTCCATTACAGTTACGGGTCCGACGTTTGTTTCACTGCTAGAATATGTGACATCTGAAACAATTGGCCCATCTCCCTTTCTATTCTGGGGCTTTTCATCCCACTGGGCGATCGGAGGATGGGCACTTTCTTCGAAATTAAAGGCCGGCTTATAGGATTGGACTGTATGAGAAACCTTGGCTGGTTTTGCCACCTTGGTATGTTCTACGGCTTTGGACTTTAAACTTTCTATGACATCGGTCTTGTCCTGAAGCTGCAGCTTTTCCTTTCTTGCAGCGGCAATCCGCAGTGCAAGTATGAGTGCAAGAGGGATAAGGGTTAAGAGGGTTTCAAACAGACTATCCATGCTTTATTTTCCCTGGGGAGCATTCCCTATGGAGGACCTCATATCCGTATCGGCCTGGATGTTTTTAAGTCTGTAATAATCCATAATACCGAGCTGCCCCTTTCTAAAAGCTTCTGCAATGGCGAGAGGTATTTCGGATTCTGCCAGCACCACCTTAGCCCGATTTTCCTGGACCAGGGCCAACATTTCCTGCTCACGAGCCTGAGCAGCGGCTCTCCGTTTCTCTGCTTCTGCCTGGAACCGCCGTTTATCGGCTTCAGCCTGATCGGCCTGGAGTTTTGCACCGACGTTCGCCCCCACATCAATATCCGCTATATCGATAGAAAGGATTTCGAAGGCCGTCCCCGCATCCAGCCCTTTTTCAAGGACCCGCTTGGAGATAAGATCGGGGTTTTCCAGCACCGACTTGTAGGTTTCAGAGGAACCGATGGTGGTAACGATACCTTCGCCGACCCTTGCAATAATGGTTTCTTCTGTAGCACCTCCGACAAGCCGTTCGATATTAGCCCGCACCGTTACCCGGGCTTTCACCTGAAGCTGTATACCATCCTTTGCAACCGCATCAATGGTCTGTTTGCCCTTGGATGGATCAGGACAATCTATGACTTTTGGGTTAACACTGGTTTTTACAGCCTCAAGAACATCCCGTCCCGCCAGATCAATGGCTGCCGCCCGCTGGAACGGCAGAGGAATGTTCGCCTTATTTGCCGCCACCAGGGCGCGGCTTACCTTCATAACATCACCCCGGGCAAGGAAGTGGGTTTCCAGCATATCCGAATCGACCTCTATACCCGCCTTGGTGAGCATAATACGGGCTTCTACAATCACCGCTGCGTTTACATGCCGGAGCCACATTCCAATAAGTTTTCCCATTCCAACCGAAGCGCCGGAAAGCATGGCCCTGAACCAGAGCCCAAAAAACCGGAAAAACAGCAACAAAAAGCCGAGGGCAATGAGTCCAACAATGGCTAAAAGAATAAGATAGGTCATCCTACGCTCCTTACAATAATTCTATTTCCGCGTACGCGGATTACTTCCACTGTTTTTTTGGGTTCAATAAAGGCCCCATCCGCTTCGACAGCATACACCTTGCCATCGATTTCAGCCTTTCCTGAGGGCCTCAGGGTTGAGATGGCTTTACCCCTTTTGCCGAGCAGATCCCCATAATTTTCTTCAGCCTCAGTCATAACCCGGGCAGCTTCCAGGACTGAAGTTCCCGCATGTTCGGGGTCAGGCCCACCGGCGGTACCTTCTATTTTGGTTTTAAGGGTAAGTCGATCAAAGAGCCGCAGCCGGGGCCCCATAAGGGCAATGACAGCGATGGCTGCAATTGCAAGAATGATACCGATAGAGACGATGATGATATTTTTGCCAAAGAGTTCCCACTGCCAGGGTAGGGTCGGTATGGTGAATTCCTGCCGGGAAAACACCAGAGAAAGGCCGATCAGGACCAGCCCGGTTATACCGGTGATACCAAAGCCGGGGATTATAAATATTTCCACCGCTAAGAGACCTACACCAACGAGGAAAAGTATCAGCTCGAGGGATCCGACGGTGCCGAGCAGGGCGTTGAGTCCAAAAACGGTGACAAAAGAAATGATCGCCACCACTCCGGGGATTCCAAAGCCGGGGGTATTTATTTCCAGGAACAGCATGACCAGCCCAAGAAGAATGAGAATTGTTTGTACCGCCCCGGAGGTCAGGACTGTAACGATCTGGTCTGCTGCATTGGGATTCAATTCTGTAATTTCACCGGTGATATTGAGCTTCTGAAGTAATTCAGTACTGTCATCGGCTACGGCCCTGGCAAGCCCATAGCGGAGAGCTTCGTTTGCAGTAAGAGACAGCAATTTACCCTTGGCGGACACTAAATTCTGCCGGACCACCTTGTTGGCACTGTTCTTTTCAAGCCCCTCTAGTTCAACACTGTTCACAAGCCGGTTTTCACCATTAACCTGAACATCCCAGACTTCCAGATCCTGGTCGACCATTGCGAGGGCGAGCAGGACCGGATGCTTATTTTTTTCCGCCAGGGCTGCCATCTGAGAACGGACCGCACTGACAGTCTTTTCGCCCGTGGGAGCCATTTGGCCATCGGGACCGACAGTGACTGGCGCTGCGGCCCCAATGGAGGTACCGCTGGACATGACAATGTCCTGACATGAAAGGGCAATGAGAGCCCCTGCGGACCAGCTTACCCCCATCGATTCGGGGCCGCTGCGAACCCAGGCAATGGTACGGATATTTTTAAGAGAGCCGATAAAGCTGGAAATCTGCAGAGCCGTATCCACCCTGCCCCCGAAGGTGTCTATTTCATATATGATAGTGGAGGCTCCCTTTGAAAGCGCATTTTGGCTTGCCCTGCGGATAAAGGCGATTATGGAGGGTTCGATATCCCCCTTTACAGGGATTATCCATACAGACGCCTGCCCCTGTGGCACCGTGGTCTGGGCGGGCATCAAACTAAGCATAGAAAGAGCTAAACCTAATATCAGTAGTATTCGTTTCATGCCTTTATTCTAATACAGTTTTAAGTATAATGCATGATTATGGACATACTTTTGTCAATCATTTTTATAAGCATTCTCTTTGTTCTGCTTGTGTTATTCATATTTATAGGGCGGTCACGCCAAAGGACAGCGGATCCCCAAATTCTTACGTTGACCCAGGGACAGGAACGGCTTGAGCGCAGCCTGCAGGATGAATTGCGGGGTACAAGGGCAGAGTTAGCCCAGAATTTAACAAAAATAATGGAAATTCAAACGAAGCAGCTTGCAGCCCTGCGGAGTGAAATAGCCAGGTTTGGTCAGGGCAATGATCAGAAGATGGAACAGCTTCGGGAAACCGTTGACCGGAAGCTCCGTGAATTACAATCCGATAACGCCCAAAAACTCGAACAGATTCGGAAAACTGTAGATGACAAACTGCATGAAACCCTCGAAAAGCGGCTAGGAGAATCCTTTAAGCTGGTAGGTGACCGGCTGGAGCAGGTTCAGGCTGGCCTGGGCGAGATGCGGACCCTGGCTGCTGGGGTTGGGGATCTGAAACGGGTGCTGGTAAATGTAAAAAACCGCGGGACCTGGGGCGAAGTGCAGCTGATTTCTATCATCCAGGACCTGCTGGCACCCCATCAATATGAATTAAATGCGGTAACCCAGCCAGGGAGTCAGGAACGGGTGGAGGTGGCGATACGGCTGCCAGGTTCGGCCAAAACTGAAGGGATGGGAAAAAAAGAACAGCCCGTACTGCTCCCCATTGATGCCAAATTTCCCAAAGAAGATTACGAACGGCTTGTCAGTGCCCGGGAGAGCGGGGACAGCCTGGCCAGTGAAGAGGCGGGGAAGCTTCTGGAACGGCGGCTTAAACTGTCTGCAAAGGATATTTATGATAAATATATAAACCCGCCCTACACCACCGATTTTGGTATCCTCTTTCTCCCCTCTGAAGGACTCTTTGCGGAAATCCTGTCCCGTCCCGGCCTTGCGGAGAGTATACAGCGGGAATTTCGGGTGGTGATCGCGGGACCCACCACGCTGGCAGCCATGATTAACAGCCTGCAAATGGGCTTTCGTACCCTGGCGGTTGAACAGCGGACCACCGAAGTATGGCGAACCTTAAGTCTGGTGAAAGCAGAATTCGAAAAATTCGGGGAACTGCTCGATAAGACCAGGAAGAAGCTGCAGGAAGCGGCTGATACGGTAGATCTGGCGGATAAAAAATCCCGTACTATCCAGGGGAAATTACAGAAGGCAGAACAGCTTCAGGAACCAGAGGGGGTACGGCAGGAGATACCGAATTTGCTGTCGTAAGAGATACACTTAAATTTCCAGCTGGGTGGTACTAGCATCTATGCCTTTTAATAGACCTCCCAGCTTATCCTTATCATACAGATCGATGAGGCGGGCTTCGACGTATTTTTTTGCCTCATCGGTAAAGGTTCCTGCGGTTATGCAAAGCCCTTTTCCGGCCTTAACTTCCTTAAGCTGAGCATGAAAATCCCTTACAATGAGCTCACCGACAGCTCCGGTACTTCGGATAAAACGGAACATCACCACATCGGCCCATTTTGGGGTATCCACATCGGTGAGAATATCCACCCATTCATTTTTATTTACCGCTATATTGGTAATTTTTACCTTTGCCCTGGGAAAAAAGTTCAGCACCACCTTGCGGCAGAGGGTCACAAAGTCACCGGTTGAGGCCATCAAATATATTTGGAGGTTCTTATTGGAATTTAATTCCTGATACTTCCCAATTAAGGCAGGTACATCCTTGTAATTAGGATTTACCGCCTGAATATCCTTTAGATGATTAAGAGCCTTGCCTATTTCCTGCTGTCTAAGATATGCCATGGCGAGACGGTATTTTAATTCCAGTTGGATTTCATTTTTTATATTTTCATGCTTTAAGCCAATTTCAAAGTCCATTATTGCCTTTGCATATTGGTGCTGATTAAGATGAATGGTACCTGCAAAAAGGCTTGCACTGGGGCCAAGCACAGGATCGGGCCTGAGATGGGTGAATATTTTTATTGCCTGTTCAGCCTGGCCAAGTTCATAGTAACATTCACCCATTGCATAAATAGATTCCTTGTCATCTGGAACCAGATCTACCGCTTTCCGCAGAAGCACCAGACTTTCCCGGTATTTATGGAGTTTAAAATACCCATGACCAAGGTATCGGAGGGTAAGGGCATGTTCCGGGTCCTGAGTGCGGGCTTGTTGCAGAATCTGTACAGCCTTTTCATAATTCTTTTTTTGAAATTCGAGGACCCCTAAATTATAGTTAACTTCAAAATTATTCTGCTGGAGACTTCGGGCAATTACCAGGCCCTTATACGCATCATCAATCAGATTGAGCTTGAGCGCCGCCATTCCATAGCGCATATTTATTTCAAATTCGTTCAGTTCCGGGTTAGCGCCGCAGAGTTCTACAAGAGTACCATAGGTTTTATATGCCTTGTCCCAGACCTGGTCCTGGTAATATATATCCCCGAGGGTAAGGAGGGCTTCCGGATCCTTGGGGTTCTGGGCAAGCCTGCGGGTGGCATCCCGGATCAGAGCATCCCGACTCTTACTGCGTTTTTTCCGTTTCCTGTCCCCAGAAGTATCCTTTTTTTTCCCAGAAAGGGCCAATAAGATTAAAAGAGTGGATACAAGCAGTATAACAACCAGAAGGACAGAAACAATTCCTATCATAATCCCATTATCGATAGCGAAGGCTGAAGCGTCAAGAGAATAAATGATTTCAGCATTGACAAAGACCTATATGGCGTCTAAAGTTTAACTAACTAAGTGAGGCTCTTTCAAAACTCAGTGAGTTTTGAAAGAGCAACCTTAGATGTACATGCAGTATTTTTACTATTCTTTAATTTGTAATTAATTATCTGATTAATGTAAAAATACTGCAAGATGTTTTTGCAAAAGTAACAGACTTTTACAAAAACATCAGGTATAAAAGGAGTGATATTCATGGCGGCGAGCATTGGAATTAAGATCGCAAACGGGGAATTTTATCCTATACTGGAAGAGGGGACCTCGGTAAAAAAACGTCTTATCTTAACGACCGTCCATGATGGGCAGGAAAGTGTCCAGATTGATTTATATAAAAGTGAATCCAGAAGCATGTCCGACGCGGAATATATAGGAAGTTTGGTTATAGAACATATTGCACCTAAACCGAAGGGAGAACCCTCCATAGAAATGACCATTACATCCCACGATTCGGAAGAATTAATTGCCGAAGCGGTGGACTTGGATGTACCGAATGATTCAGAACGGCATCAGTTAACCGTTTCTCTGAAAGCCCTGGAGCAGTCGGATACCTATGATCTCCCCGATTTTGAGCTGGATACCTCTGTAGAACACCCTCCGGCGGGCCTCTATGAACGTGCTTCTGCCATAAGGGAACAGGAGGATCAGAAAGAACAAAAGAAGCCTTTCCCCCTGATTCCAGTATTGCTTGGCCTGGCCATTGTCATACTCATTGCCCTTCTGGTATATCTGTTTGTGTTTAATGGCAGTAAGTCACAAAAAACTGAGCAGAATTCCAGTGTACAACCGACTACAAGTTCAGCAGTTCAAGAGCCGGTGAAGGAACCAGAGACCACGACCACTGCGGCAGCCGCTGAGGAACCAAAACCCGAAGTTGTGGTGGAAGTCTCACCGCCGAAACCGGCAGCCGAAACAAAACCTGCCAGAACAAGACCCCCTGCACCGGTGTCGACTTATAAGGTCCCCCTGACCATACCCAAAGAAGGGGTACCATATAAAATCCGTTGGGGCGACACCCTTTGGGATATTTCGGAGGCCTTTTATCGCAATCCTTGGCTTTATCCTCGCATTGCCCGGTTTAATAAAATTCGTAATCCTGATCTTATTATTTCTGGTACTACGATTAGAATTCCGCCCAAACCATAACATCCCGCATCAACATCGGGATACATTCTTATACGTCATAAGCCTTCTCTTTTTCAGCCTTACCACCTGTAGGGCTGAAACTGTTTTTGATAAAACTAAAGCAGAAGCCCTTGCCTTACTGCAAAAGGGAGATTTCAGTTTTATCAACAATGCAGAACCGGCTCGCATGAAAGAATTAAGCCTCTTTGGACCGGATGCACCTTTTTATATTGGTTTAAAGTTACTTAAATTGGGGAATAAAGAAGGGGCCATAGCAGCCTTACTAAGTGTACATGGGGGTGCTGCGCCGGTAGTTCAGCAGAACAGGTTAAAAACCCTCATTCCACTGTTGCTTGAAACTAAACAGACCGATAAGGCTCTTACCATTCTGGAAAATATCGGAAACAATTCTGGATATACAAAACAGACCTGGTATCGATCCCTCTTAACAGAGGTACGCTTTGCAAAGGGACAATACCAGAATATTTTGGATATGCAGAAGGGGGTCGATGCTTCTGAGCTGACACCAAAAGAACAGGCTCTGGGTCTGTTTTCCAGGCTGGCTATGGATCCCAAAAACCAAAAAAACCTGGATGGAGTTACAGCTTTTTTCCTTACTGGCCCTGCAACAGAATTAACCCGGGATTTATTTACCACCATTCGACAGGCACCGAATATTTTCCTTCCCCAAACGGTCAACGACGCGGTTCGAGGAAGACTCTTTATCATCGATCGGGCCTATGGCGATGCACTGTATTATTTTAAACAGGCATTGCGCCGCAACCGGTACCTTTTCGAAGCCTATCCGGACCTTCTGTCTGACCTGGGGAAGGCCTATCAATATAGCGGGGTAGCAAAGGAAGGTATAAAACTTTTTCTGGACTGGGAATCGACTATTAGATCAAATCAGAGCACCCAGGCGCTGGTTACCAACAATGATAAAAATGAAATCCGTTTTAAGCTGCTCTTTTTTGCTGGTAGAATGGCCCGGCAGGTCCGTATTTTTTCGGACGCACTCAATTATTTCTACCGAGCCCTGCCCCTTGCGCCGGATCCTCAGCAGCGGGATGCCTGTATCTGGTATATATTAGATTCCACATTAGAAGCGGATCCAAATCTCTTTCCATCCACCCTGGAAACACTCGTCCCAATCTGGTCATCCCCATCATATTTTGATGACCTTCTGGATAAAATTTGCACAAACTTCACAACGGAGCATAACTGGACAGGTTTATTGAAGATTTTTAAGATCATTTACCAGAAGGCAGACAGCCCCGTCCAGGCCCGTTATGCGTACATATTAGCCCGGGCAATCACCGAAGGATATTTACCTTTAAATAAGGATCTGAATTTTCTTGGGCTTCCTGCCGGCGTGAACCGTTCGGAAACAGCCAAAGCGTTTTATACCATTGCATTTGAAACAGATAAGGCTTCCCTCTACTACCGGAGTCTCGCTGCGGCATTTCTTGGCACACAGATACGGTTAATCCCTGAAACAGAGGATGTACAGGAGAGTACCAAAGGGGCACAACATATTGATGAAAGCACCCTGATCGCCTATCTTACCGGCTTTTTTAGCTGGGGTTGTGCCGATATAGCCCTGCCCTATGTTTTGGAATATAAGGACCAATTAGCTACCGAAGAAATTCGTCAGCTCGCCCAAATGTTCGGAAACCAGAAGCGCTGGGGAGATCAGATACAGCTTATATCCAGGGCTCTTTTTTCTAAACCAGACTATACCGCAACGAAAACAGATTATGAATTATTGTATCCACGGCCTTTTAGAGATTTAATGGAGCCCCTTGCTAAACAACACACCATTCCTATCGAAATCTTTTACGGTCTAGTGCGCACTGAAAGTGCCTTTATTCCAGATATAAGATCGAATGCGGGAGCCAAAGGCCTGACCCAACTCATGCTTGCTACCGCACAGGATGCCGCATGGCGGATAAAGCGCGAAGGCGGACCAGATTTTGCGATAAAGGATAACAGGGACCTGGAAGATCCGGAAACAAATCTCTACATTGGCGCATGGTATTTATCCTACCTTATAAAACGCACTGGAAGTCCCCTGCTTGCGCTTGCTTCCTACAATGGGGGAATGACCAGGGTACGAAACTGGCGAGCCAGCCAGGCTTCGTTAACGGAAGATATTTTTTTAGAGACGATTCCCATAACCGAAACTCGGGAATATAGCAGAAAGGTGCTTGCTGCTGCTGCAGTCTATGGATATCTTTATTTTAACCTGTCGATGGAAAAGGTTTTTGCCGATATATTCCCTGTACAACAAAGTCCCCTGGAGGCTCGATAATCCGTGGCACAGCCTATACAGCCTAGTAAAACAGCCCTCATGCTATCTGTGATCCTTGGATCAACGGGAGTCATACTTGCCCTGGCAATCACCGGGGCATACCTATCGATACCGCTCCTTATCGTTAAAATTGGCCAATTCTGCATCGACGCCTATGGTATACTTGCGTATTGGTTACCGGTATATCTCTTTATCGCCGCCCTATTGTTATCCGATTCTTATTATCGGCCGGATAAAATTTTTGCCCTTACCGCCACTATTTTGCCCTTTTTTACCCTCACTATGGGCTTGTATATAATCAATAGCTTTGAACAATTGGTTGGAACCTATCCAGTGCTTTCTTTGTTCGGTAAAATCGGCATAATTTTAACCTTGCTTCTCAGCCTTCTTATCGAGTTTTTTTTAATATATTGGATCACAAAGGTTATTGCGGTCCATAGTTATACAGAAAAGGCTCGAAAAGCCGGAACCTTTACTGAAGAAACAGAGGGACACCAGGTAGTACCTGCGGTACGATTACTTGAACAGCCTCGAAAATCGGTGGCTAACACATCATCTTATTCCATGATCGAAGAGCTTGATGCGGCAACCGAACCGGTAGATCCGGTGATATTTGAACTTCCCGAATCAAAACCTTTAGCAAGCACCCGGGCTTTTGAGGCTCTGCGTACTAACACCAAAACAGCGGAGCCACAAATCCTGGCTGCCCATGGGACTGACCATCCTATCCAACATACAGATCTGAACCAGGACATCATCGGGCCCCGCCTCGAAGTAGAGGCAGCCACGGAACAGGCTATACAACACCCCTTACCAGCCCACCATGGGGCTCCCGCAGAGGATAGTATTGAAAATGCCTCGGAATCTAAAGCTGTAGATCATGATCTGGAACAGGCCCTCACTGAAGCGGAACGGCTGGCAGAACAGATCGCCCGGGAAAAGGAAGCCGAACGGGAAGGAACCGAGGCAATAGGGATAAAAGAAAAGTCCGCAGAATCAAAACGGAATTCCTTTTCTATCACTAACTACCATGTGCCAGTAGAGGGGCTGCTGACCGCCTATCCGGATGGCCAATACTGGATCATCGACCAGGCAACCAGGGGTGCAGCGGTTATCCTTAAGGAGACCCTTAAGGAATTTAACATCCAGGCGGAGGTTACGGGGATCCGAAAGGGGCCGGTTATCACCATGTTCGAAATACTCCCGGCCCCGGGGGTAAAACTTTCCAAAATCGTCAACCTGCAGGATAATATTGCCCTCAGGCTGGCTGCTAGTTCTGTCCGTATCGTGGCACCTATTCCGGGGAAGCATGCGGTGGGTATTGAGGTCCCCAACCATAAACGCAATATAGTCTCTTTCCGTGAAATGATCGAAGGGGAACTGCATCGGGAAGGAAAGCGGATGGAAATTCCGGTAATCCTTGGAAAAGACATAACCGGAGAAGCCCAGACCATTGACCTGGTACAGACCCCTCATCTCCTCATTGCAGGGGCCACCGGGTCAGGAAAGTCTGTCTGTGTGAACTCCATGATTCTTTCCATTTTATACCAGCGATCCCCCGCTGAGGTTCGGCTCATGCTGATTGACCCCAAAATCGTAGAACTTAAGCTGTATAACGACATTCCCCACCTGCTTACGCCGGTGATTACCGAACCGAAGCGGGCGTTTCAGGCACTCCAGTACTGTATCTATGAG
>JAAYUZ010000103.1 GCA_012517385.1 Treponema sp.
TGGTAGATAAACCCTTTGGTGAAGCCTGGGTTCTAAGGCTCGATGCGGTATTCTGCCATGAAATTACCACCCCGGTGGCTATAAACGACCTCGTGAGCAAAGACATGGACCGGGTCTTTGATCCGGCAAAAATTAAAGCCGTGATTGACCATGTGACCCCCGCCAAGGATTCAAAAACCGCCCTGCAGGGGAAAATCCTCCGGGACTGGGCCCGCCGGCACGGTATTAAGGACTTTTTTGATATCGGCCGCAACGGAGTCTGTCATGCCCTGTTTCCGGAAAAGGGTTTTGTAAGGCCCGGCTATAGGATAATCATGGGAGACAGCCATACCTGTACCCATGGCGCTTTTGGTGCCTTCGCAGCCGGTGTGGGGACTACCGATCTTGAGGTGGGCATCCTTAAGGGGGTCTGTGCCTTTAAACCCCCGGTAACCATGCGTATAAATCTGGAAGGTCACCTGAAAGGCGGAGTCACTGCCAAGGATGTGATTCTCGCGGTCATTGCTAAAATTGGGGTGTCAGGAGCAACCGATAAGGTGATGGAATTCCGGGGCCCCGTGGTCGATTCCCTTTCCATGGAAGGCCGGATGACCCTCTGCAACATGGCCATTGAGGCAGGCGGCACGAGTGGTGTCTGTATGCCCGATATGACCACCGTCAATTACCTCTGGCCCTTCATTGGTCCCGATGGAGAGGGGCAGTTTGCCACAAAAGAGGCGGCCCTGGCAGCCTATAAGGCCTGGTGGAGCGATGAAGATGCCCATTACGAATCGATCATCAACCTGGATTGTTCTACCCTGGAGCCGGTGGCCACCATCGGTTACAAGCCCGACCAGGTTCGCCCCATTGCCGAATTACAGGGCACCAAGGTGGACCAGGTCTATATCGGTTCCTGTACCAATGGCCGCATCGAAGATCTCCGTGAAGCCGCTGCGGTGCTCAAGGGCCGGAAAATCGCCGATTCGGTCCGGGGCATCCTTTCTCCAGCTACCCCCGAAGTATATGCCCAGGCTCTTAAAGAAGGTTTAATCCAGATATTCATGGATGCGGGCTTCTGTGTGACTAACCCGACCTGCGGAGCCTGCCTTGGCATGTCTAACGGAGTCCTGGCTGAAGGTGAGGTCTGCGCCTCTACTACAAACCGCAACTTTTATGGCCGGATGGGGAAGGGTGGCATGGTGCACCTCATGAGCCCCGCCAGTGCAGCTGCGACTGCAATAAAAGGCTATATTACAAAAGCAGAAGATCTGGACTAAGGAGCAACCGGTGAAACAATTTGGAGGAAAACTGCTGTTCCTGGACCGCAGTGATATCAATACGGATGAAATTATCCCCGCAAAGTACCTTACAGAAATATCAAAAGAAGCCCTCAAGCCCTACTGTCTTGAGGATTTAAAACTCCCTGACTTTGATGCAAAGCGGGATCTGGCAGGGAAGAGTGCAATCCTCACCAGGGGCAATTTCGGCTGCGGCAGTTCCCGGGAACATGCCCCCTGGGCCTTGGAAGTGAATGGTATTAACCTGGTGATCGCCGAAAGTTTTGCCCGTATTTTCAGGCAGAACATGTACAACTGCGGCATGCTGGCCATCGAACTCCCTCCAGCTCAGATTGATGAAATTTTCAGCTCCTTTAAGAGCCTTGAAACGGAGGTTTCGGTGGACCTGAACGGGTCCATGCTGCAGTTCACTGCCCCCGGTCATGCCCCGTATCGGGCTGCTTTCCGGCTTACCGAGTTCGAAGCAGCCCTGGTCAAGTCCGGCGGCTGGGTTCAATTCGCCGCTGAACGCTATTAACCCCTGTTCGCCATACTCCTAGCCGTACAAGCCCCTGCCCTGGTAGAATAGGGGCATGAATCTGGGCATTGTATATTTCTTTATATTTACGGTGTATGGTGTTGCTTCGCCCTATCTTTCGGTGCTGGTCCATAATCTTGGTTACGGACCAGCGGTGGTTGGCCTCCTTCTGGGTCTATTTGAGATTGCAGGGATTGGGGGCCCCTTTATTATCGGCCGTTTTTCCGATTCCATCGGAAGGTATCGTCCCGGTCTACTCCTTTCGCTCCTAATAATTCCGCTCGCCCTCTTTCCGCTCCTGCTTTGGAGAAATATCCTGGTGAGTGCCATCGCTCTGGTATTCCTGGCCTTTGGAATCCGCTCTTTAATTCCCCTCCTCGATGCAGCCACCACACTGCTGCTTGCCAATAAAGAAGATTATGGCAAGATAAGATCGATTGGTTCCATCAGCTTTGTGCTTATGGCCCTCTTTTTACAGTACACTCCGATATTGCAGCCCCAGACCGCCTCAGCCATCGGTATCTGGCTTGGCATCACCGCCCTGGCATCTTTGTTGACCCTACCCCTGTTGCGTGAGGAAACTGTTCATCAACCTGAGAAAAAAAAGGAAACACAAATTGATAAAGCTGCTGGGATGTCTCTCCGGGCTGCCTTTCCGCCTATTTTTATTATAGGGCTTATTATCATTGGCCTCGGCAGGCTATCTATGGCTCCCATTGTTTCATTTTTTTCGCTCTATGTTTCAGAAGAACTTCATTGGAATGCGGTAGGGCTTATGTGGGCCCTCTCTGCGGTTTCAGAAATCCCTTTTATGTTCATATCCGGTAAACTTATACGAAGATTTGGAGCTGCTCCCCTGATTGCCCTTTCCATGGTGGCAGTTATTGCTCGATTGGGCCTGTATGCGCTGTTTCCGACCGCTGTGGGAGCGATTTTGGGGCAGATCCTCCATTCTCTCTGCTATGGCCTTTTCCATCCTGCGGCGGTTGCCTTTGTCAGTACCCATGTGCCACCCCAAAAACGGGCCGTGGGGCTTACCATGTACCTTTCGTTAGGGGTAGGGCTTCCAACCTTTATTGGCAGCGCCATGGGAGGCTATGTGGTGGAGTTATTTGGATACCGCATGCTGTTTGGTTCCTATACGGTCTTCAGTCTTATTGGACTTATGGTATACGCCTTTTTTGCTGGACAATTGTCGGAAACGAGGCCGGCCCGTTGACAAGGTGTAAAGGGCTTCATAGGCTCAA
>JAAYUZ010000104.1 GCA_012517385.1 Treponema sp.
TCTCAATCGAGGCTCTTTCAAAACTTAGGAAGTTTTGAAAGAGCAACCTTAGATGTACATGCAATATTTTTACTATTCTATACTATGTATATAATTATCTTGTTAATGTAAAAATACTGCAAGAGGTTTTTGCAAAAACCTCAATCTATTAACTTCGGCCCTTGTCATAGGGCTGGCCCACCGCCCGGGGAGCGTATTCCTTACCGCTGAAAATTACCAGGGTAATCAGGGTAATGAGATAGGGCATAACGCTGAAAAATTCACTGGGTAAAAAACGCAGGGATGGTATGTTTACCATGTAAATAGCCAGGGCCACTGAAGTGCCAAAAAGGAGTGATGAGCCCAAAACACCCTTAGGCAGCCACCGGCCAAAGGAGACCGCCGCCAGGGCGATAAAGCCTGCGCCGTTTATGGTGTACACCGTATATTGGATCGTTTGAGTGAGTACCAGACAGGCCCCTGCAAGACCTGCCAGCGCCCCGGAGAGGATCACCGCGATATAGCGGGTCCGTTCCACATTGATACCCGCTGAGGCCGCAGCCTGGGGATGTTCCCCGCAGGCCCGGAGCCTTAACCCAAAGGGCCGCTTATAGAGCATGTACCAGGCAAGAATCAGGACTACCAGGGCGATCCAGGCGGTGGGATATATGCCGCCCCAACCGGGAAGCATCCCCAGCCGGAATGGTTCGGTCCGTTCCTGTTTAAAAATAATCTGGCAGAGGAAGACCGTGATCCCCGTAGAAAGTAGGTTTATACCCGTGCCGGATACAATCTGGTCAGCCCGGAGGGTAATGGAAGCAAAGGCATGGATAACCGAAAAGAGGGCCCCTGCCAGGGTTGCGAGGAGCAGCGCCAGAGGTATGGAAAGGGAAAAGGACTGTTCCAGAAGCACATGGGTGGTGGCAGCCATAAAGGCCCCAATACCCATAAGGCCCTCCAGGGCGATGTTGGCAACCCCGGACCGTTCACTTATCAGTCCGCCCACCGCCGCGATGAGGATGGGGGAGACAATCATCAATATGGATGGAAGCATGTTCAGCAGTACATTCATTCGATTACCCTTCCTTTCTTTGCCTGTTCTTTCATACGCCATTCCATGAGCATCCGGACCCCCGCCCGGAGGGAAATAAAGACGACCACAAGCCCCATGATAATGGCGGTAATTTCCTTGGGGATTTGCCGGGACTGCATGAGGGGCTGGGCAGATTTCAGCATACCAAAGAGGAGCCCCGAAAGGGCGGTCCCCCAGGCGGTGCTGTTGCCGACCAGGGCCACCGCAATTCCATCGAAACCATAGCCGTCCAGACCGCCCAGGACCCGGCCATAGCTGAAGGAACCGAGGGCGACCACAGCTCCCGCAAGGCCCGCAAAGGCCCCCGAAATGGCCATGGCAGTGGTTATGCTGGCATTTACGTTTATCCCCGCATACCGGGCGGCTTCCTTGTTCAGGCCCGTCGCCCGCAGGGAAAACCCGAGCCTGGTTTTACCAATGACAATCCAGAAAAATAGCACTGAAATAAGAGCAAGATAGAGGCCGTAATTGAGCCGGGAGCCGTTGGTAAGCTGTTCTAAAAAGGGGCTTGTCAGCCGGGCCGTATCGGGGTAGGTGGGGGTCCGGTAGGTGTTTGCTCCGGGGATCATCATGGTGAGCACCCGGGAGGTAAAATAGGCCACATAGTTCAGCATGATGGTGGCCACCACTTCAGACACGCTGTATTTGGCCTTAAGGATACCTACAATACCGCCCCAGAGGGCCCCCACTGCCAGGGAAGCCAGAATGGCCAGTATCCAGTGTACATAGGGAATCCGGGGACCAAAGATAGCTACGAACTGGGCCGCCGTAAGCCCCGCCACGTACTGACCTTCGGCGCCAATATTAAAGAGCCCCGTGCGCCCCGCAAAGGCAACCGAAAGGCCGCAGAGAATGAGTGGCAGGGACATGACAAGCCACTCACCGATATAACGGGCATTCCAGGTACCCCGCCGCAGGTCCCAGCCGGTCAGTACCTGGGTTATGGCAGAATACATTCCCGAAGGATTCCGCCCCACCAGGAGCACCAGGATGGTTCCGACCAGGAAACCAAGGAGAACAACCACAATCGAAACCATGGCCTCCGAACTGGTAATAAAGTCTAAAAATCGGTCGGTAAATGTTGCTTTTCTTGTACTACGCATGGGTGCTTCCCTCCATGACCATACCGGCCATCATGGCGCCGATCTGCCGTTCATCGGTCTGTTCAGCCTGGACAATGCCAACCACCTCTCCCTTGGAGAGGGCTGCGATTCTATCACAAAGGTTCATAACCTCATCCAATTCGAATGAAACAAGAAGGATCGCCCTCCCCTTATCCCGTTCTTCTACGATACGGCGGTGGATATATTCAATGGCACCCACATCTAGCCCGCGGGTCGGCTGGGCAACGATGAGCAGTTCCGGCGAAAGGTCAATTTCCCGGGCAATAACCGCCTTCTGCTGGTTCCCCCCTGACATGGACTTGGCGGGAGTGGCAGGACCGCTGCCCGCCCGGATATCAAACTCGGTGATAAGTCGTTGTGCATGGTCCCGGATTGCATCAAATTGCAGAAAGCCCCACTTGCTGGAGAAGGGGGGGCGACGGAAGCTTTTAATAATAAGATTTTCATCGATACGGAAATCCAGAATGAGGCCATGCTTATGCCGGTCCTCAGGAACAAGGCCAAGACCGCTTTCTATCCTATCCCGTATCCTGCTGTGGGTAATGTCCTTGCCCTTGAGGAGCACCCGGCCCGATTTTACCGGCAGCAACCCCGCAATAGCTCCGACCAGCTCGGATTGACCATTGCCATCCACGCCGGCGATACCGACGATTTCGCCGGATCGGACCTCCAGATTCAAGGAACGGACCGCGGGGACACCCTTGGACCCAAGGACCGTGAGGTTTTCGATCCGGAGAACCACATCTCCGATACGGGGCGGCTGTTTATCAATCTTAAAGCTGACCGAACGGCCCACCATCATTTCTGCAAGTTCATGTTCAGTAGTTTCCTTTACATCCACAGTACCGATGTATTTTCCCCTCCTAAGTACGGTGCAGCGATCGGCGGCGGCCTTTATTTCTTTAAGTTTATGGGTAATAAAGACAATGGTTTTCCCCTCGGCCTTAAGGCGGTGAAGAATCTCGATAAGTTCATCAATCTCCTGGGGCGTGAGTACCGCAGTGGGCTCATCAAAGATAAGAATGTCCGCATCCCGGTAGAGGATTTTCAGGATTTCCACCCGCTGCTGCATCCCAACGGTGATGGATTCGATCCGGGACCGGGGGTCTACCGCAAGGCCGTAGAGGTCCGAAAGTTCCTGAACCCGTTTTTCCGCCCGCTCTACATCCAGATTGCCGAGTCTGTTTCGGCTTTCCAGCCCGAGGATGATGTTTTCGGTCACCGTAAAATTATGTACCAGCTTAAAATGTTGATGAACCATGCCTATTCTGAGGGCCGTTGCATCGTTGGGGTTGCGGATATGGACTTCCTGGCCCCGAATTTTTATCCGGCCGCTGTCCGGCTCATAGAGGCCGAAGAGTATGGACATGAGGGTGGATTTACCCGCCCCATTTTCGCCAAGCAGGGCATGAATTTCCCCCTGGGCGACCTGAAAATGCACATGATCGTTCGCGATAACACCGGGGAATATTTTAGTTATATCGGTCATCTCTATCGCATAGTTTTCCATGGTAAACCTCACTCCCACTATACCGTGAAACCGCGAAAAATGCAAAAGGCCGATGTTTTCCTGCGGATATGCAGAAAGCATCGGCCTTTGAACGCCATCTATCCTGGCCAGCCCATGAGGGCCAGCTCAGACAGAGAGGGTTACATTGATGAAAGACTACCTAATTGGAGTCCTTAGCCTGCAGATTGGCGGGGAAGCCGGGAAGCTGCTTTGCCTCAGCGTAGGTAGCAGCGACCTTAACTTCGCCGGCTACGATCTTGGACCGAACCGCTTCTACCTGGTTCACGATATCCGCACCGAGTTCAGGATTCTTTGTGGAGAACCCAACACCGCCGGCCCTGGTATCGAGCACTACCACACTGCCCTTGAAGGTTCCGTTTTTAACAGCCTCAAGACCTACCTTGGTGGCGGTCTCAACCCGCTTTAACATGGAGGTAAGCACCGCGGATTTTCCTTCTGCATAGAGGCCGTCTTCGTACTGGTCCGAATCAACACCGATTGCCCAGACATTCTTACCCTGGGAGCGGTATTCCTTGGCCTGGGCGATGGTTCCGTTTCCGGTACCGCCCGCAGCGGAGAAGATGGCGTATACGCCAGAGTCATACCAGTTCTTGGCCTGGGCTTTTGCAAGTTCAGGCTTACCCCAGTCATTGGCATAGTAATCTACGATCTCAGCATCGGGAAGTACCGATTTAATACCCTGAACATAACCAACTTCGAACTTCGTGATAACCGGACCGGGGATACCGCCGATAAAGCCGAACTTGGGATTCTTAATGCCATCGGCCTTAGCTTTAAGAGCCGCGGCAACACCAACCAGGTAGGAACCTTCGTGTTCAGAGAAGGTAACCTGCATGACATTGGGGGCATTGACCCAGTCAACGTCTACGATCATGTATTTCTGGTTAGGATACTTGGGAGCCACTTCGCCAAGTGCATCGGCCCAGGTAAAGCCGGTTACGACGATAAGATCATACTTCTCATCGGATGCCTGCTTCAGGTTCGGAATATAGAGGTCCTGGGTCTGGGCGGTAACGACGTCGTAGGCCTTGCCCTTCTGGGACTGATTTTCCCAGGTATCGCCATAGAATTCCAGAATACCC
This sequence comes from Treponema sp., assembly GCA_012517385.1. Classification (GTDB taxonomy): domain Bacteria; phylum Spirochaetota; class Spirochaetia; order Treponematales; family Breznakiellaceae; genus Gracilinema. The sequence goes on from JAAYUZ010000104.1 coordinate 4,810, forward strand.
CGCCAGGCAGCGGCATTAAAGGACTTGTCATCGATACCGGTGGCATCGGTAAGGAGCCGAACGGTAACCGCAGGCTTTTCTGCGCCAGCCTGAGCGGCAGGGGCGGCTTTCTTGGCGTTGCAGCCAATGAAGGCCAGGGCTGTGACAGCGACCAAAACAGCAACAATAGATTTCTTCATCGTGGTTTCCTCCTGATTGAAGTAGTATAACCATAATCGGGTTGAGACCAAAGGTCAAGGCTCATGGCAAAACCATTCTAGACGTGAGACCTGGGCCCAGGCTAATATGGGATCACCATGTTCAAAACAGGATTAACCGTTGGAAAGTTCGCACCCCTGCACCGGGGGCATCAGCATTTAATAGAGACGGCCCTTAAAGAAACGGAACATTTAATTGTGGTGGTATACCAGGCAAAAAGCGTAACTCCGATCCCTCTGGAGGTGCGGGCGGGCTGGATCAGAAAGCTCTACCCCACGGTGGAAGTCCTTGAAGCCCCGGATGCGCCAGAAATTTCCGGCAACAGTCCGGAAATCCGAAAAATCCACGAAGCATTTCTTAAATCGTTTATGAAAGGCAGAAAGATTGATGTATTTTTCTCCAGCGAACCCTACGGGGACTGGGCTGCCCGGGTATTAGGCTGTGAACACCGAATTGTGGACCGGGAACGGGTAACGGTACCCATTTCTGCCACTGATATTCGGGCAAACCGGGAAGCCTATTCACATTTTCTGGACCCCATGGTGCTGGCGGACCTGGAAAAGTATTAAACATCGAGGTTTTTGCAAAATCTCATTAAGCTTCTTTTGGATACCGCCAGAGGATATTATCCCTGCTCCGCAGGAGATACCAGACCTGTCCGGAGGCATCGGTTTCTTCACCCTCAATACAGCGCGGATGCAGATGCACCTTACCACCCCCGCCGGGCAAGTCCACCGCAAAGGCGGGGAGCCCCAGGCCAGAAATAAGCTGGGTGAGTTCCTGATATATCTCCAGGCTTTGCTCCAGGGGTACCCTGAAATGGCTGGTTCCAGGGGCGAGATCCCCCTGGAACAGGTAATAGGGAGTAGCCCCAAGATCGAGCAGTTCACGGAAAAGTTCTGCCAGAGTGTCTGCCCTGTCATTCACGCCCCGGAGCAGGACCGTCTGGGTATGTACGGGGACTCCCGCATCGATCAGGCGGAGGATGGCAGCCCGGACCTCCGGTGCAAGTTCAAGACCGTGGTTGATGTGCAGAATCAGCCGGAGGGGCCGCCATTCCCGAAAAAGAGCCGCCAGGTCCGGAGTAATCCGCTCCGGGGCCATCACCGGCATACGGCTCCCGATACGGAGGAGTATCCCCGGCCGGGCTTCCCTAAGGGACTTAAAAAGCAGAGCCAGCCGTTCATCGGTGCCCATGAGGGGGTCGCCCCCGGAAACCAGCACTTCCCGCACTTCCGGATGGGCCGCCAGGTAGGATTTTACCGGCACAAGTTCTGCTTCGGTGATAAAGCCCTGCAGGGTAGAGGTCCAGGATCGGCGGAAACAATGACGGCAGTATCCGGCGCAGGTGCCGTTGGCTAAAAGCAGTACCCGGTCACGATACTGGTGTACAAGCCGGGGGGCGACCCGGTAACGGGCTTCTCCCAGGGGATCCTCAAGCTCATAGGGGAGTATATGGGCTTCCTCGGGACTGGGGAAAAACTGCCTGCGGATTACATTTACCCGGTCCTGGTTTGGCTGGGCAGACCCAACCGGGAGGTTGGCTGCGGGCTCGACTCCAAGCTCGGCGTCGCGTTTGGCGTCGCGCTTTGTGTCGCGCTCGGCGTCGCGCTTCGCTTGGAGGTTGGTCATGAGTTCAGCATTGAGTTCAGCGGCTCGTTGGGCATAAAAGGGGGTTACCGCAAAGGGAAGTATGCCCTTTGCGGTTAGGGTTTCGATAAAGGCGGACTCCTCGGGACTGACGCTGGCAGCAAGTTCCGGAGGAAGATCCTGAATACGGGTGATCAGCTTCATATAAGGTGATTCATCCGCTCCCGTTTGGTCTTAAGGTAGGTCTCATCAAAAGGATTAGGCGGGATTACAATTGGAATCCGGTCCACCACCTGAACCCCTTCCCGGGTCAATTTTTCTATTTTATCCGGGTTATTAGTGAGGAGTGCCACCGATTTAATACCCAGAAGTTCAATAATTTTTGCGGCCACCGAGTATTCGCGGCCCTCATCGGGGTAACCGAGGTAGATATTCGCTTCGACCGTATCCAGGCCTAAATCCTGAAGCTGGTAGGCCTTAATTTTATTGAGAAGCCCTATACCCCGGCCTTCCTGTTTCATGTAAATAACCGCCCCATATTCCTGGCCGTTTATGTAGGAAAGGGCCGCTTCCAGCTGGTCCCGGCAGTCGCAGCGAAGGCTTCCCAATACATCCCCCGTGTGACACTGAGAATGGACCCGCAGCGGCACCCGTTCCTTGCCATCTACCGTACCCTTTACGATAGCGGTATGTTCCTTATCGTTTTTAGCATCATAAAAACCATAGATGGTGAAGTGCCCGAAACGGGTGGGGAGGTCCGCATGGGCTACAAGCTCCACACAACAGGAGCTTGAATCCTCACAATAGGTATTCCGGCCCCGGCAATAATGTTCTTCCAGTATAAAATCGGGTTTCCCCTTTAATTTTTTTTCCAGGTCTTCCCGGCTGATTGCCTTTTCACAGGGCTCTTCAAGGTTAACCGCATCCATAGCTGCCTCCAAAGCTGCTCCGCAGGGTGATGGCGAACGCCGCTCTGGATCCAGATTACCGCCTTCGCCCTTCCCAGGATAGATGCAAAGGTGTGAAAGCCTTGCATCTATCTTAACATACTAAAATTTATGGGTATAGGAAAGGGCAATCCGGTTAAAGTACCAGTAGGGGGCTTCATAGACCCGGGTTTCAAAGGAACGGTTCCGGGTTGTGGCGTCGGTGTAATCCCGGGCCTGTTTGAACTGTACAAGGACAAGAAGGCTGTCCCTTTCTCCAAACTGTACATTGGTCAGAGAACCAAGCTGCCAGGTTCGGAAGTCCGAGCCCCAGCCGCCGGAAGCCATGGTGCTGTAGTTCCGCACATCCCCAATCCATTCATCGCTTTCTGCCATGAAGCCAACAAAGTTAACCTTTAAAGGCATCTGGTAGCCAAGAATATAGGTGCCATAGAATTTAGCGCCGTTAAAGTTTTCCCCCCCATCGGCTTCATAAAGCCAGGCCTGCCCATTCTGAGCACCCGTATAGGCCCGGTATTCAACCTTGCTGGTAGCTACTACCACCACATGGTTCCAGTCGCCGGGCATCAGTGCCGCCAGGTCAAACTGGAAGGTTCCCGCACCCCAGACCCGCCAAACGACCCCGCCAAAAGGGGTAAGGTCCACAGAGGATACATCGTTGCTGGCAGGATTGAGAGCCAGTCCCTGGAAGGGTCCGGCGGTCCAGCCTGTTCCCAGACCTGCACCGGTATTAAACACGAGAAACGCAATGGGGGTAAGGGATACCTGTCCTACCGTATTTATAGAAACAGGAGAAAGCTCCAGAGTAGCCTGGCCTTTTACATTATTACCCGCCATAAGGCCCTCACCAACCATAAAGGGCATAGAATCGGAATAGGAAAAGGCCACCTTTGCTTCAGCCCCTCCCCAGGTAGACCCCAGGGTCCGCAGCGCATTCGGTGCATCCTTGCCCTCTACCGGGGTATAGGTAATGGGTGCAAAGCCGCTGGACTGGTAGCCCGCCAGATTTGGAATATAATAGGCCGCTAAAAAGTTCATAGAAAGATCGCCCGCACTTGCCTGGGCAAGCAGACCGAGGGCTGCCAGGACACTTACCACAACTCGTTTCATAAGACTCCTCCTCATACTATCTTTAACGCTCTTCCATCATCAGGGTGGCCATCACCTTGGCATCGCCGATGATGTTCTCTATGAGCGCATATTCATTAGGTTGATGGGCGCTCTCGTGGAGCCTGCCCCAGACGACCGAATCGATGCCCACATTGCGTAAGTAGGCACCTACAGTTCCTCCCCCTATTCCTATAGGCCGGGTGTCTACCCCATAGACCTGTTTTACCGCCCGGGAAAGGAACTGTACCAGAGGAGCATCAGGGCTGGTGGCCCTGGATTCTACCCGCTGGAGCGCTTCGTAACTCATCTCTACTCCCTGTTTTTTTGAAACTTCCGTCATGATCCGGTCCACCTCGGCAAGTACATCCTGCAAGGGATACTGGGGAAGGACCCGCATATCCATATAGAATACATCATCCCCGGGAATGGTATTTACATTGGGCACATTGGCTTCGTGTTTAGTGGGTTCAAAGGTGGAATAGTCGGGATCAAAGAGTTTATTGCGGGCATTAAAACGGAGCGGAAGTTCATCGTGGAGCCTTACGGCCAGCTCGCAGGCCGCAAGGTGGGCATTGGCCCCCTGATCCGGCCTGGAACCGTGGCACTGCTTCCCCTGGGTTTTAATTTTTAACCAGAGGAGGTTCTTTTCGGCCACCTCAATCGTTTCACCCTTTTCGTCACCACCGTCGGGGATTACAACCATATCATCGGGTCGGAACAGGTTCCGGTTAGCGAGGAGCCACTGGATGCCATATTCACTGCCCATTTCCTCATCCGCCACAAAGAGAAGCTTGACCGTATGAGGGGGAGTAATGCCCTGCTGAACCAGAGCAAGGGCTGCCAGTACCGATGAGGTGAGCCCCTGCTGGTTATCCTCCACGCCCCGGCCTATCAGACGGCCATCCTTAACCACTACCTGCCAGGGGTCATTATTCCAAAGGGAAAGCTCCCCGGGGGGAACCACATCGGTATGGCTCATGATCCAGAGCCGCCTTGTGTCGGACTTTCCCGGAATAGTGGCAATAAGATTGGGGCGCACGCCCCCCTTAGCCCGGCTGTCCGGCGCATCATGCCGTTCAAGCTGGGTAATACCATGGGCTTTAAGCCAGGACTGGAGGAATTCTACCTTATCCAGTTCCCCTACCCCGCCAGAATCGGGAGACAGGGCAGGTCGTTTACAAAGTTCGGTTTCCAGTTCCACCAGGGTGGCGGTGCTGGATTCGATATAAGAATAGATTTTTTCTAACATGCAATTTACCCCTTATAATCCTGCTTTTTTCCGGTACACATCCCAGCTGGTACGAACCAGGGTTTCCACATCCGAATACCGGGCGGTCCATCCCAGGAGTTCCCTGGCCCGCCGGGCCGATGCGGTAAGCTTGGCCGGATCGCCGGGACGGCGGCCCACAATTTTTGCCGGGATGGGCCGGCCGGTGATTTTCCGGGCCGCATCAATAATCTGGAGCACCGAAAGACCGCTTTCGCTGCCTAAATTCACCGTGAGGCTTCGATTGTTTTTTGCCAGATAATCCAGGGCAGCCACATGTCCCACCGCAAGGTCATTCACATGGATATAATCCCGGACGCCGGTGCCATCGATGGTATCATAATCGTTGCCAAAGACCTGGACTTCGCTCCGCATCCCCGCAGCGGCTTCCATGACCACCGGGAGGAGGTTCGCCGGGTTCCGTTCCAGGCCTGTAATTCGGCCCTTAACATCGTAGCCCGCCGCATTAAAATACCGGAGGGCCGCAAATTTAAGGCCCTTCAGTTTATCATACCATGTAAGGAACCGCTCAATTTCCAGCTTCGTAAAGCCATAGTAATTTTCAGGCTCCGTGGGATGCTCCTCATCAATAGGAAGATATTTTGGCTCCCCATAGGTCGCTGCGGAGGATGAAAATACCACATACTTAATGCCGGTGGCGCAGGCGGCATTTAATATATTGATGGTTCCGCTGATGTTGTTCACCGAGTACTTTTCCGGCTTCAGCATGGACTCCCCGGCGGCCTTAAAGGCTGCCAGATGGATGAGGGCATCAAAGCCCTGTGACATGGTCTTTTCCAGGGCCGGTGCATCCAGGATGTCCCCTTTGATGAACTTTTCTTCGGGGAACAGGTTTTCTTCGAGCCCGCTGGAAAGATTATCAAAGACTGTTACATCGTGTCCCTGATCCAGAAATTCCCGACAGACATGGCTGCCGATATAACCGGCGCCACCAATAACCAAAACTTTCATGTACCGCTCCTTATCATCTCAGCCCTGGCGAACCGTATCCAGTTCCTGGGCAATCTGTTCCCATTGGGTAGTGAGTTCATCAATCTGACCTAGTATAGCATCAAGTTGGGCCTGAACAACCCGTACTTTTGTACCATCCGAATACACTTCCGGTTTTGCAAGCTCCGACTCGAGCCGGGTCTTCTCTGCCTCCGCTTCTTCCAGGCTGGCAAGCAATTCGGCCTCCTGCCGTTCAAGACGCCGGATCTGGGCTTGCCGCTTCTTTTCTGCCTCCCGGTAGTCCGCCGCACTGAGGGTCTGCCCTGCAGCGGACCCGTTCCCGGAGGAAGCCGCGGTAGCTAGAGAAGCAGCGATCGAAGCGGCCGGCCCCTGAGAAACCGTATTGGCCGCACGGCCTGGACTCTCGGCGGCGCTTGTTCCCGTTTCGGAGGCTATCCGTTCTAAATAATATGCATAGTTGCCGTAAAAGAGCCGGGGCCGGCCCTGGTTCAGTTCCAAAGTTTTGGTAGACAGGGCTTCCATAAAGGAACGGTCGTGGGAAACAAAGACCACCGTCCCCGGATAAGCCTTCAGGGCATCCAGGAGTACATCCTTGGAATGAAGGTCAAGATGGTTCGTCGGTTCATCCAGGATGAGGAGGTTCACCGGGTGGAGGAGGAGCCTGAGCAGGGCGAGACGGCTTTTTTCACCGCCGGAAAGGACCGAAAGGGCCTTATACACATCATCTCCCCGGAAGAGGAAAGCCCCGAGCATATCCCGCAGCTTGGGGATGAGTTCCAGGGGGGCTTCGGCTTCCAGGGTTTCCAGCACCGACTGGGAACCGGTCATGGTTTCCGCCACGTCCTGGGAGAAATAGCCCACCGCGACCCCGGTACCGAGGGTCAGGGAACCTTCGTAGTCCGGGTCAATGCCGGCCAGGATTCGCAGCAGGGTCGATTTACCGGCCCCATTCCGGCCGACCACGAGGAGTTTTTCGCCCGCTTCCACCACGAGATCTACGCCGTAAAGGGCCTGGCGGCTGCCGTACTTTTTACCCAGGCCCTGCAGGGTCAGTACAAGCCGGCCGGAATGGGGCGGCGGCGGAAAAGAGAAGTGTATCTTTTTAAGCGATTCAGGTATCTCGATCCGTTCCAGTTTCTCAAGCCGCTTTACCCGATCCTGCACCATGGCGGCCTTGGAGGCGTTATACCGGAATCGGCGGATGAAGTCTTCGGTCTTGGCTATCTCTTCCTGCTGGGCCTCATAACGGGCCAGGAGGCCCTCCAGTTCTACCTTTCGGATCCGCTCATAATTGGAATAGTTGCCCGCATAGCGCTTCAGGTTGCCCTGAAAGAGTTCATAGACTTCGTTTACCGTAACATCTAGAAAGTAGCGGTCATGGGATACAAGAAGGTAGCCACCCTTAAAGTCCAGAAGCCACTGTTCAAGCCAGGTGCGGGCTTCGATATCCAGGTAGTTGGTGGGTTCGTCCAGGAGGAGGATATCCGGAGCTTCCAGCAGGACCTTGGCAAGGGCGATACGCATCTGCCAGCCGCCGGAAAACTCATCTACCGGCCGGTCCAGGTCACTTTCAGAAAAGCCAAGGCCGGTAAGCACCATGGCGATGCGCTGGGTACGCTGGTAGTATCCGGAGCTTTCCACCGCTTCGTGAAGTCTGTGGTATTCTTCCAGAAGCTGGGCAGTCTGCTTTGTGTCGCTTTTAGTCTGTTCAAGCTGGGAGCCCAGGGCTTCCATCCGGGAAATGAGCTCCTGGATACTGGTGTAGGCGGTTTCTGCCTCTTCTCTGAGGGTTCTGCCAGTATGGACAATCCCCGATTGGGGCAGGTAGGAAAGGCGGCAGCCCCGCTGAACCGCCCGATCACCGGAATCGGGCCGGATCTGGCAGGCGATCACCTTCATCAAAGTGGATTTTCCTGACCCATTAGATCCTGCCAGGGCGGCCCGGCTGCCAGATGCGAGGTTCAGAGAAACATCCTTGAGTATATCCCTATCCCCAAAGGCAAGGGAGACCCGGGTAAATTGTACAAAGGCCATGAACTACTGCTCCGATGCGGGTAAGTAGAGGATGATAGGCGAAGCTGAACGTTGAAGCACCATGGTCCCCGAGAGAGAACTGGGGGGGAGGTATTCCAGACGGAGGGCCCTTGGTTCTACTTTATACAGGAAATTCACCGCCATAGCCTTGCCTGGTTCAGCAGGGCCTGGCTGGCCATCTATCCCCTGGGGATTGAAATACATGGTAAGGGCCCCATCGTAGGTGGTCCGTATACTTTCACGGATAAAGAGCCGCATCACGATGGTTCCCGTTCCGCTGACAGTTGAGGGTATGACCCGTGGCACGAGGATATCATAGCCTTCCCAGATAAAGGTGCCATCCGCAGCAAGGGAAAGACGGCCATAGTTTTCACTCTGGAAAATGGGGCCCTGTTCCAGTATGGTTTCCAGCAGTTTCTGGCGCCGGGCTTGCTCCTGGGTGATGATATCGCTTACCGGCATGGGAAGGTTGACAAAGAGGCTCGATTTCTGGGTTCCATCGTTCAAGGTGTATTGCACCGACAGGAGGGTTTCGTTCCGCAGGGTTATGGTAAGAGGGCTACCTTCGAAACGCCAGCTATTGGCATCGATCCTGGTGATAGCCGTATAGGTATAGGTTTTTTCAAAACCAGGCAGGGCTATACGTATTACACCCGTATCCTGACTGGGAAAGAAACCCCATTGATCCGTAAAGGTATCCAGATCGATGGTTTGATTGTCCACCATATCCTTATACCAGTCCGGGGACCAGGCTTTACTGAGCGCCGATTCCAGCACGGGGTCATTTTCCGGATTTGAAGTATTTGCCTGGGCTACAGCGACGGCTTTACCAGCCTCAATCTCAAAGATTCTAAGCCGGTAGGAAAAACAGTAACCTATGGTACCATCATCGGTAAGAACCTGGAGCCAGTCGCCGGGCAGGGGAGTCGAACCGCTCATGGGGGGATTGCCCTGGGCCTTATCGAGGACTTTTACTATTTGGCCCTGCCTTAGCTTATACACCCGGCGGGCATTATTATCCGGATCTGACCGAATAGGGAGGCCATCCTGCAGAGTTTCAGCATAGAGGGGTGCATAATTGATGAATTGTTTTGCATAGGCCTGGGCTTTACTTTTACTCGAAAAGAATCTGATCTGCCAGAGGGGGACCTCTTTTTTATTAATAATAGGATCACTGTTTTTTTCAGGTTTCAACTGGTATTCCTTTGGAATCCCGATGACATAGACTGAATCGATATTAGACTTGATATACACGGGGACCAGGGTGCCGGAGGGAATCGTAGGGTTCTCCACATTCCAGAGGATGACCCCCCAGCCTAGAAGCTGAGAGCAGGAACTTACGAATCCTGAAGCGAAGACGGCTACAAGCAAGGCCCCTGTCAGGGCAAGCCTTTTCTTTCGATTTATGATTTGCATACTACCTACTACCTTTCATGATTACACATACAACAAAAGACGGTTTGCCGCCCAGGTACATACTAACAGACGAAAGCGGTCATGGGCAACAAGGTCATCCTCCAGAATTGCCTGTGCAAAGAGATATACATCCACAGACTTAGTTTCTCCCAGATGGGTGAGGATCCAGCGGGAAAGCTGCTGCCCATCATGGGAATTAACTAATCTGGCAGCACCCTCTTTTAATTCCCGTATAACAGGCCGGCTTTTTAGGGAACCCTTAGTTCTGCGGCGGCTGACAACCTGCTCGGTAATTTCTTCAATTTCATCTAATGCCAGAGCGTTCACCAGAGCAGGATCTTCCCGGTACTGAACAAGCAAGGGATAGTATCGTTCCAGGATACCCACAATTCCTGCAATGGAAAGAACCACCTCATCCCGGAGATAGGGGGGCGGATTTTCTTCCCTCAGAAGGTCCAGAAGCACCTGTATCGATTCATAGGACCCGAGGGTCTCCAGAGCCGATGCTCCCATGATCCTGATCCGGGGATTTCTTGTCGCTTTTATATAGTCCTCGATCTGGGGACGAAACTCCTGATCCCCGAGACGGGCCAGGGCCAGCATGGCTTCCCCGACCAGCATATAATCCTCTGCCCTGAGGAGGGTCCTGAGCAGGGGGATAGCCTTCCGGATCCCATGGTTACCAAGAATTCGACAGGAGATATAAGCTGTAGTAAAGGGGTTATTTTGTACATCCTCCATGAGGGCATCTTCGGCTTCCGTATTCAGTGTTTCCAAAGCTTCAATTGCCCGTAGTGCCTCGATCCGCACCGAAAGCCGGGGGGATCGGAGCCGATCCAGAAGTTCCGTGAGGGCAACCGCACTGGGTGTATCGTGGAGGGCCTCGAGAACTTCCCGTTCTTCCTGAACACTCCGGGATTTTTCCAGCCGTTCAAGGAGCGTGAGGGCCCGCAGATCACGGAATGAGAAAATTACTCCCAGGGCACCCCGCAGGGGCAGGGCTCCAAGGCGGATCAGTTTCCGCTGCCAGAAGAGAACCACTATGAGCAAAAAACTAAGGCTTGCAAAGAGTATACGGAATGCCACAACCGGAAGGAGCCCCGCACTGGTCATAGAATCCAGAAAGAGTCCTGCCACAAAGGAGCCGGCAGCACCGGCGATACCATAGACTATATAATAGAGGATACCGAGATCGAGCATATCCGTGGGCCGGATAAGGCCAAAAAAGTAGGTCTGGGCTACTCCCTCGGTACCGGCAAAGGCAAAATTGACCATAAAGAAGAGGAGTGCGAGAAAGACCGGGACAATCCAGAGAGGGGCAGAGCCGGCAGAACTGGCAAAGCCATCAATGCCGGTCGAACCTGCAAAGGGTGAGAGGATGGCTGGCAGGAGGCCGATGACTGCTGCAAAGGTATAGGTGATATAGAGGGGTTTGGCCCCTACCCTATCCACAAGCAGCCGGGTTAAAAGACCTATGGCCAGAGCTCCTAGGCTTCCGAACACCGAGTAGAGGGAGACCATGCCATCCCCCTGTTGATATACATTCCTGCTATAAACCACGATAAAGGCCCGGGAAACAGAGGAGATAAGACTGAGGGTTAAAAATATAATGATAAACCGGCGAAAGGGAGCTCGGCCCAGGGCGCGGCGGACCACCGTAAAGAATTCTTCCCGTTTCCCCTCCTCTTCCGCAGGGGGTTCCGGTATCCGGTAAAGCATGAGGCTGCCGATCACACCGGATATGATCCCTATGCTCATAAGAAGAGCATAAATAAGAAGCGGCGGTTTCCGCCCTAAAAGCAGCGCCACCCCAAGGCTCGTAAACATGGAAACCTCACTGGCAATGACCTGGATGTGGGTCATATAGGCTCCCCGGTCAGGCCCAGCAGCCATTTCGTTCAATACTGGGTTATTGCCGATCATGCCCACTCCCCGGCTTGCATGAAAGGCAAAGACACCAACCATCATGAGAGCCAGGGCAATATCGGTCCGGCCGATAGGGTCAAAAAAAGGGGCCACCACCAGGGGAATCATCACAAGGTAGCGGATAAGCCAGGCGGTGGCAAAGACCTGCACGATGGGGAAACGGCGAACGAGGATTTTCCCCATGGGCATAAAGAAAAAGGCGGTAAAAACAAAGGCATTTAAGGTACCGATAACGGTAGAAGTCGCCCCCAGCCGCAGGGCGTACAGGGTAATCACACTGCCTGATAAAATCGTAAAGGAAAAAGAGTTAAACCCATTAAACACATTGTATAATTTTCGGGACTTTTTTAGCTGGTAGGGCGTAAGCTGACTGGTCATATCTTATATTGTAACAATTTGCTACTGGATATTACAAGAGAAAGGAAGCCCCTAATTTGAACATAGCGAAGGGAGCCCATAGCAAAACCAGGAAGTTGATCTAGGGAAAAACATCTTGTTAAGGATAATCTTGTTATTTGAAAGAAATGTTTTATAGTTGGATGTATGAGAACGAACACAAACCTTTTCCTGTATGTTATTTCAATGTATCTCCTTCTTGTTGTTTCTTTTAATTTATCAGCAGAAACACCCAGCGATGAAAACCCCGTATATCAAGTAAACAACAAAGCCCTGGGATTCCAGGTTGGCTCTCTATCGGGAGTTGGCTTAAGTTATCATCAATGGTTCGGTTCCAATGGGCTTCAAATTACGGGCGGAGTTTTACCATCTTATGGTTCTGAGATAAGTTACAATATTGGTGTTGAATACCAGCGGATTGTTTTTGGAAGTAATGCTAATGATTGGCTTTCCGGTGTCCTTTATATATATGGTGCGGGTTTTCATGGAGGGAGAGTGGACAGCAATACCGGTGCATACAGCCCTTCATTTGGTATTGGTGCAGGAATTGGCATAGAAATTATTTTATTTGAGCATTTTTCTATTCCTATCGGGCTTGTGAATGGAGTCGGGATAACCCCCTGGGATCCTTACAACAAATTTGAATTCATCCTCATGCCCCAGGCAGGATTCAGGTACCGTTATAACTAATATGAAGGACCTCCGAAATAAAGTCGCCCTCATTACCGGAGGCGCAAGCGGTATAGGGAAGCTCCTGGCCCGGTATTTGGCCCAGCAAGGCGCTATCGTTATTGTCTGGGATGTAAATGAATCGGCAATCAAAGGCTTTGAGGCAGAAGCAGCGGAGCACAAGCTCTCAATCTTTGGAATGGTCTGCAATATCACAAAGCGGGATGAAGTATACCAGCGAGCCGCCTCTATCAAAGATACATGGGGACCTGTGGCAATTCTCGTAAATAACGCAGGGGTAGTCTCCGGATCCACCTTTTTGAATACGCCCGATGAAAAGATGATACAAACCATGGAGGTCAACACCCTGGCCCATTTCTGGACCTTAAAGGCCTTTCTGCCGGACATGATATCCCGTAATGAGGGACATATCGTCACCATAGCCTCAGCAGCAGGGATTATAGGCGTAACCGGTCTGGCAGATTATTCGGCCAGCAAATTTGCCGCCTTCGGCCTCCACGAAGCTATCCGGATGGAACTGCGGCGGCTGAAAAAGAACATTCAAACCACCGTCGTCTGCCCCTTCTTTATCAATACGGGAATGTTTGATGGGGTAAAAACCCGTTTCCCGCTCCTGCTCCCCATCATGGAACCGGAACAGGCAGTCAGAAGAATTCTTAACGCCATACTGCACAATAAGAAACGGCTTATCATGCCCCCCTTTGTCTACAGCGTGTACCTGCTCAGGCTTCTTCCGGTAAGTTGGTTTGATGGGCTGGCAGATTTCTTTGGGGTGAATCACGCCATGGATTCTTTTAAGGGCAGATAACATGTCTGAGATTGCTCCTAAAAACGTCAGCATACTTCTGGTCGAAGATGAAATACTTGTCGCTATGTTACAAAAAAAACAGCTCGAAAATTACGGATATTCCGTGCACCATGCAAAAACCGGGGAAGAGGCGGTGCAGCTTATCGCTCAAGCAGATGTACCGGTGGATCTAATATTGATGGATATAGATCTGGGCTCCGGTATAGATGGAACCGAAGCGGCAAAACAGATCCTGACCTATCGGGAAATCCCGGTACTCTTTGTCTCGAACCATACCGAACGAGAAGTAGTAGACAAGACCGAAAGTATAGCAGGCTATGGCTATGTGGTAAAAAACTCTGGAATTGTGGTGTTGGATGCGTCTATCAAAATGGCCCTTAAGCTTTTTGAATCCAAACAGGAAGAGAAAAAAGCCCAAGAGGCACGGATGGAGTTCCTTGAAATTCTGGAAAAAGCACTGGATGAAATCTATATCTATAATAGCAGGGATCTTCGCTTTGAATATGTGAATACCGGTGCACAGAAAAATCTGGGATACTCCCTGGAAGAACTTAAAAGTATGACGCCGGTAGATATAAAGCCTGAGTATACCGAAGCGACCTTTCGGGAACGTCTCCAGCCCTTACTGCAGGGAACTGTGGAAGAATTGCATTTTGAAACCATACACCGCCGTAAAGATGGGAGTACCTATCCGGTAGAGGTCCATCTCCATTATACTAAAAAACCCGAAGGAGGCACCTTTACAGCCTTTATTATGGACCTTACTGACCGTAAGAAGGCTGAGGAAGAACTGCGGGAAAGTGAAACCCTATTTCGGGAAGTCTTTGAAAAACATAGGGCGGTAAAGCTTTTAATTGACCCGGCGGATGGGAAAATTATTGATGCCAATTTGGCAGCGGTAGATTTTTATGGCTGGACTAAAGAACAGTTAAAAAATATGTACATTCATGATATCAATATCCTTAACCCGGAAGAAATTGCCCAGGAAATGAAATTGGCGGTAGAACAAAAACGAAACTATTTCCAGTTCAAACATCGTCGGGCCGACGGTTCAATCCGGGATGTGGAGGTCTATAGCAGTCCTATTGAGATTAGGGGAAAACCCCTGCTCCATTCAATAATTCACGATGATACGGACCGTGTTCGGGCAGAACAGGCAGTGTTAAAAGAGCTTGCAGAAAAAGAACTGCTTCTGCGGGAAGTGCATCATCGGGTTAAGAATAATCTATCCAATCTAATGGCCCTGCTGCAATTCCAGGCGAATTCGACAGAACAGAAAGATGTACGTTCAGGCCTTCTGGAAGCTCTTTCCCGGGTAGAAAGCATGCAGAACCTCTATGAAAAACTGCTTCTCTCCGGTAATTACAGGGAGCTCTCTCTGCGGGATTATCTGGAAGATCTATCCCGTTCAATTGTAGAGACCTATACCACCTGCTGTCCGGTACAGCTTAAAGCTGAGATTGCAGATTTAAACCTGGACACCAAAAGGGCTATTGCTCTGGGAATTATTATTAATGAATTAATGACTAATGTTCTAAAATATGCCTTTCCGGGCTGTAAAAATGGAAACATCTCAATCAGTTTGTTAAAAGAAGGTACCCATATCCGCCTCATCATTTAGGATGATGGGGTGGGCTTTAGTGAAGAGAGCCTTAAAAAGAAATCCACCGGTTTTGGCTTGACCCTGGTGCAGATGCTCACAGAGGAATTGCATGGAACCTTTACCATGCAGAAAAATCACGGTACCACAAGCATCGTCCAGTTTCCTCTGTAGTGGTCGATAAGCCTCCGATGCAGCAGACCTATCTGCGGGGTATACTCGCCTGATGCCGCACTTCTCCGGTTTCGCTCCGGAAACTCAGGAGGAGTCTGTCTGAGTACACGTCCACATCGAGCCAGCCAAACTTGCCCACGGCAATCCACTGGCTTGCGGGGGACACATAGGCAGGAGCCGGGTCCGATATGCCGCCCATGGAGCCCACTATGGCATAGGTCACCCCATTATAGGAAAGCAGTTCCTGATAGTGGTTGTGGCCTGAAATGACAAGGTCCACCTTGTATTGCTCCAGGAGGGGCACAACCTTAGCAATATTCTGGTAATGGTCATACCAGGGGCTTCCATTTGCAGGATCATCGTAACCAGAGGCATAAAAATAGCTGTGGGAAAGAACAATAATCGGCTTTGAGTGATCCGCCTGGGCAAGGGTCTTTTCGAGCCAGCGGCGCTGGGGGATCCCGAAATTTTCGGTTCCCCAGGGAAGGTTCAGCACGATGATCGTAGCATACCTGGAATTCACACTATAATAAAAGGGCGAGCCGGAATCGCTGGTGAAACCGCTGGGGAAGAAAGCCTTTTTATACAGATACTCGCCGCCAAAGAGGGCATCGTGGTTTCCAAGGAGCACCCGAAGCGGCACCTGAGGGATATATTTACCTAAATCAGCCAGGGCCGCATTCCATTTTTCTACCCCATTACCGGTTTCGACCGTATCGCCGAGCATAAAAAAGGCATCACTGCCATGCCGGGCGATCTGCTGCAAGATCTGACTGCGGGCTTCCGCATTGGAGGTTTCCGCACCCCAGTGGGGATCCGATGAAAAAGACAGCTTGAGGAGCGGGGCTTGGGCGCCAGAACCTTGCCCTGCAGAACCTTGCCCTGCAGAGCCTTGACCTGCGGAGTCTTGACCTGTGACGCCGGGGCTTGCCGGGGCCGCCACTGCAGCATGAACCAGGGGCTCAAGACCCTGGGATGGATTGATGAGTGAAAGCCGGGGCGTTTCCAGATTACCCATTCGGGGAACGAAAATAAGATAGGCAAGCAATGCCAGGGACACGAGGCTGACGATCCCGGAAACGAGCAGAGATAGCCAGCGGAGGCCTGTCCTGAGCCAGGTGGGACCCTGCCAGACCACAAGCAGATACAAAATCGCACAGAGGAGCGGACCAAGACCCATAAAAAGAATTATCTTAAGCACCAGCAGGGGATGCCAGGTATATAAGCCCCCGGTTCCCTGAAGACTAAAATGATATAGATTCAGCACAAGACTCAAAAGGGCCGCAATGAGGGCGAACAGGACCGTACTCCGCCGCCCCCGAATGGTATCAGTATTGCTCATTTTCGTGTTCATAGATCATATATACCATGGAACACCGGGAAATGCCAGAAATTTCGGTTTCTGCTATGTACCACATCTATGTACTATATCCTGCTTTACTGGCTGTGCTGACACCAATAGGCGATGAAAGCGCTGCGGCTTGGCTGGCCGCTCCTGGGGACCAGCCTGACCCCGCAAAGCCCGCATGACCCGTTCTTCCATACGCCGCTGGTTCTCATCA
>JAAYUZ010000105.1 GCA_012517385.1 Treponema sp.
CCTGTCGTTCAGCCCTTTGTCCGGCTCTGATCGCCCCGGTTCTCAGGTATGCCTCCGCAACCTGAGCCGCATGTCCCCCCTGGGCTTTGAGGAATTCCAGGGGATGCTGCTCCAGTTTTTCAAGCCAGAGTCCCTCTTTGTTGATTTTAACCAGCATATTGCGATGGGCCGAACAGGATACCCCTATGGATACGGGACAGGAGCCTGCATGTCGGGGCAGGCGGATGACCCGGGCATCCAGGGCCAGGAGGCTGCCCCCAAACTGGGCTCCCAGACCGCTTTCCCGGGCTATGTTCATCAATTTGGTTTCCCAGTATTTATCCCGACAAAGCCAGCGGGGTTCTCGTTGGGTAACGGAAGCTTCCTGGGGGGCTTCATCCATGTAGGGGGCCTGGTCCAGCAGTTCTGTGGTTCCAAGTTTAAGGATGTTCAGGTTCTCTTCGGGGCTTGTGCCGCCTACCACAACCGCAAGACGGTAGGGAGGACAGGCGGCGGTTCCCAGGGCGGCAACTTTTTCTCTGAGAAAGGCTTCAAAGGCTTCGCCTTCAAGGAGGGCCTTAGTCATCTGAAAGAGGGCTGTCTTATTGGCTGAGCCGCCGCCCTTGGCAATGAAAAGAAAGCGGTATTCAGGTCCTGCAGGACTATCAGGGAGGGCTTCGATATGCACCTGGGCGGGCAGGTTATTGCCCGTATCAAATTCATCAAAAAAGCTGCGAAACCCCACCTGGCTTGATCGGAGAGGATGGCCCGTATAGGAGCGGAGAACCCCCTTACTCAGGTAGGCTTCGTCATCCACACCGGTATACACCGATTCTTCCTTCCAACCAAGGATGGTTGCGGTCCCCGTATCCTGGCAGAGGGGTAGTTTCCCCTCCGAAGCGATGAGCGCATTTTTAAGCAGGGCCTCCAGTACAAGCCGGTCATTGGCGCTGAGCTTGTTTCCATTCAGGTGCTCAGCCCAAAGTCCGAGGTGACTTGGACGGAGATAGTAGGATACTCGGACAAAGGCTTCTTCGGCGATTTTAGATAGAACCTCGGGGGTAATATGGAGCCGGTCCTGTTTATATGTAATTGCTGGAGAGTCCAGGGGAATGGGCTCAAATTGGGTGTTGTGAAAGCTGGCATCGATGATGGTATGAATATTCATGTTTTACTCCTCCACAATATTGCTTAGAATCTGGTCATAGCCAGAATTCTCTTCATAGCCGACCCGGCCGATCAGCATATATTCCTGGAATATAGGATGGTACCGCAATTGTTTAACCAGACGGAAATTTTCAATCTGACCCGAATTCTGAACATGGGTCCGTATGCCGGTACAAAAGATGCTTTCATCTCCTATCTGGATGTGGTCTGCCCCGACGGGCATGATGGGAATATTTTGGTTAATAATCTCCTTTACCTTCTGTTCCAGTTCAGGGATATTGATATCCGGTTTTTCAGGGAAATTGATGACAAACCCATGTTTTACATCCGAATGAAGGACCCGCCGTTTCAGGTTGTAGTCCCGTTCGAGGACCATGGTGGTAATGTCCTCCGCTGAATGGGCCATGAGGCGGTATTTAATGGTCCGGTCTACAATGTTCTTGATTGCCTCCGGAAAGGGGCCGAATACGCTGGGCCGTGTTACAATGACTTCCTCACCAATGCCAAAAATAATCTGGGCGTTATAACCCAGGGTTTCCCAGATGAGGTCAAAATGTTCAATCACCACCCGTCGGCCATGGGAAATGGCATGGGATATGGCGTCGGCGATCTCCCATTTCTGTCTGAATCCGAGTTCATAGTGGACATCAATATGGAAGGTGTGGGGGGCAAAAAAGTCCTCGGGATCAAAATCGTAGATGAGGGCCTGACGGACGTTGGTACCCTCATCGTCATTAGTTAGCTCAAGACCGGGAAAGAGGCCCCGAACTAGGGTGGACTTTCCCGAGCCGGGGGCTCCAATAATTCCAATGATAAGGTCATTGGCATAGAGGTATCGGTGGGATAGCTCATTGCCCAGCATATACAGCCGCTGGCGGCCCCGTGGGGCATAGTAGGTCGCATAGATGAGGGTTTCATAGGTATGGGGCCGATAGTCGAACAGGGGCATCGGCACCGGGCCGGGAATTTTACCGTTATTATTCATATTCATTTATTGAGCATATACAAGGTATAGAAATAGCGCAACAGCGGGAATATGGTATATAGTAGGGTTATGATGAAATTATTTAGGCGGCCTTCGGATCGGCCTTTGGAAAGAACTTCAGAAAAAACTTCAGAAAGGCCTACGGATCATCCCTTTAATAGGCGTTCGGAAACTGCCGCCGCTATGGTTCTTTTGGGGCTCATCTCCCTTCTTGCACTGGGTGGGATTCTGGTGGCTGTAGTGCAAGAACGGCAGCGCCAGCAGCTGATTGCGGAATATCGGGCTTTTCAGCTTGCGTCGGAGCTGCAGCAGGCCTATGACCGGGGTACCTTACGTGTCTTTGAAGAATATCCTGATGTACTTGCTTTCGGAGTGTATACCGCCCGTGGAACCGCCCTGTATCGATTTGGTGATGCACCAGAAAGTGTTGATCCAGAGGACCCAAAGAATCCGCCTAATATATCTGGGGATGTGATTTCTCTGGTACGGCCCTTTGGCGGTGGCGGAGCCATGCGGGGCCGGATTGGCAACCTGCGGCAAAACCCGGATCCTATGTCTATGATGGCTCCCCTTGGCGGTATGGGAATGACCCGGCTCATCTATGTGTCCTACCGGATTTCATCCCTGCGATCCGGTCTTTATGTACTGTACATGGTTGCGATCCTTATAAGCCTGGCTCTCTTTGGAGCCTTTGCGCTGCTCCTCAGGCTGGCCAGGAATCTTGACCAGTTCCGGCTTCGGGAAGCTCGGAACAGGGAACTGCTGGCCTTGGGTGAAGCCGCCCGGACCCTGTCCCATGAAATTAAAAATCCCCTGGGGGTGCTTAAGATTCAGACCGCCCTCCTGCAAAAACAGCTGACCGGTACGGAGTTACTAACCAATGTCCGTATTATGGAGGAAGAAATTGACCGGCTGGGTTTGCTTACGGACCGGCTCAGGCAGTTCCTCTCCGGATCAGAGGGAAATCCTGAAATCATCAATCTGCATGAGTTGCTCCCTGATTTTTCGTTCCGTTACGACGGCCGTGTTCGCTGTGCTGCCATGGGCAACACAGCTGTACAAGTGAGGATTGATAAGACCCACCTAAATCAGGTGTTGGATAATCTTATTCAGAACGCCCTGGAAAGCATGGCTGGCCGTGACATTGAGCCGGTGGATATTGAACTCCGCCTCGTTCATGCGGGAAAGGTTCATATTCTGGTTTCCGACCGGGGGCCGGGTATACCGGATAGCTTAAAAGAACGGGTCTATGATCTTTTCTATACCACAAAAACAACCGGGTCAGGATTAGGGCTTTCCATCAGCA
>JAAYUZ010000001.1 GCA_012517385.1 Treponema sp.
ATCCTTGGGCAGAGGACGGGTCCCCGCCGGATAAAACAGAATTGGAAGAAATGCTCTATACCTATGGCCTACCTGTCTCTGAATATGTGATTCAATCCTATGTCCGGGATGCCTTATATCAACAGGATAATGCCCTCCCTGCCTTATTGGGCCGAATCGTTCCTGCCCCCATCACATTGAGTCTGGAGGATGAACTTTTTCTCAGCCAATACCTTATGGAAGTGTATGAAGAGTTCTCCCGAACCTATAGCATCTTTCTGGATAAGGATATGGGTCCAGTCCGGCATACCGCTGCAGAACTGCATACCGCCGTGGTCGCTCTGATGAGCCAATTAAGTGCTGCAGGGGTAGACCAGTCCTGGCTGCCCCAACACACCCTGGTGATCCTTTCCCAATTACAGGTCCATGCTGCCCATATTTTGGAAGATCTGGATCATGATGAGCCCCATGAAATGACGGACCTGGAGACTATAGACACCGCCCTGGAGGGAATGATTGAAACCTATGAGGATATTAAAAGGCGGGTTCAGGAAGCTCTGGACGGGTACCGAAGGAGCAGGCTTTCTGTAGTTCGTCCGAAACAGCAGCATGATCAGCCTATGCAATGGCGGGCCCTGCAACTTGCTATAGCGGGCACCTCTGTTTGGCGACGCATTCTTGTTCACGATTCACTTTCTCTCTTTGATTTGCACCGGATTATCATGGCAGTTTTCGGATGGTCCGGTCAGAAACTGCATGGCTTTATTATCGATGGGGATCTCTACGATGCGGAGGAGCATGGGAGTGACCGGGATGAACGGCTGATGTCCCTGGGGGATGTCTTTGAAAAGGGAATCCGTGAGTTTTCTTATAACTATGATTATACCGCCGAATGGGAAGTGCGGATCAGTCTTTTACATCCCCTGGATGGATCTGAGACTCCTCGGAGTGTATGCTGTGTTGCTGGGGAAGGGGCAGCCCCACCGGAGCATATTGGGGGGCCCCTGCCCTTCCGTCGGTTCCTTTCTGCCCTGCAAAAGGAACATAGCCCTGAACAGGCGGAGGCTCAAAGAGTATTAGGCAGCGATTTTATACCTGAGCTTTGTGATCTTTCCACTTGTAACAATCGCCTCTTATCTTTATCTTTACAGATTAAACAGGAGTAGCCATGACAGTACAGTCCGATGCAGCGATGGATATTTCCAGCCTCATTGAACGGGGCGGGGTGTTTTACAATATTGGCGGTAATTCGGTAACCGAAGTGTTAAGTAACCTGGTAGATATTACCCCGATGCCGCCGAGTCTCACAAAGGAACAACTTAAAAAAGCGATTATCGAACGGGAAGAACTCATGCCTACTGCGGTGGGAAACGGAATTGCATTGCCCCATCCACGCAGTCCCCTGCTTTACGATATGAAGGACCAATTTATCACCATTGCCTTTTTGCAGAAGGGAATTGACTGGAAAGCCCTGGATGGGCAGCCGGTGCAAACCCTCATTCTGATAGTTTCAGCAACCCCAAAGACCCACCTCTGGACCCTGGCCAGGATCAGCTTCCTTTGTCAGCAGGAGTCTTTCCGGAATTTGCTCGAACAGCGGGCTTCTAAAGAAGAATTAATTGCGGCCATCCGCTCAGCGGAAGTTGCCTGGAAATAATAATACGGAAGGAGTTATTGATGAATACGAAGGCGTTGGAAAAGGTTGCATTGAGTGTTCGTTCACTTTCGATGGATGCAATTCAGAAGGCCAATTCAGGACACCCTGGCCTCCCCCTGGGGGCTGCTGAACTGGGGGCAATCTTATATGGGGAGATTTTGCGGCATGATCCAAGCGACCCCGCATGGGTAGACCGGGACCGTTTTGTGCTCTCTGCGGGGCATGGCTCCATGTTCCTCTATTCCCTCCTGCACATGAGCGGCTATCCCATCACCCTGGATGATATAAAGTCCTTCCGCCAGATTGGTTCCCCCTGTGCGGGGCATCCGGAATATGGGGCTGCCCCAGGGATTGAGACTACCACTGGCCCCCTGGGGCAGGGGATAGCTACCGCAGTCGGTATGGCTATCGCAGAGTCCTATCTTGCCTCCCGCTTTAATACCCCGGCCCATCAAATTATTAACCATTATACCTATACCCTTGTGGGAGATGGTTGTCTCCAGGAAGGGGTAGCAGCGGAAGCTTCGAGCCTCGCAGGACACCTTAAGTTGGGCAAGCTCATTGCTTTTTATGATTCCAATAAGATCACTATCGATGGTTCTACGGATCTTTCTTTTACCGAGGATGTGGCCAAGCGGTATGAAGCCTATGGCTGGCAGGTGCTTAAGGGGTCCATGTACAATTTTGATGAAATTGCCAGTCTGGTAGCCCAGGCTAAGGCTGAAACAAATAAACCCAGTCTCATCATTCTTACTTCTATTATAGGTAAGGGTGCCCCCAACAAGCAGGGAAACCATTCGGTCCATGGCGCACCCCTTGGGGCCGATGAAATTGCCGCTGCCCGTAAGGCACTGGGAATACCCGGCGACTTTTATGTGGCCCCCGAGGCGGTTGAATATTTTGCTGCAAAACGGCAGGAATGGAAAAAGACCCGCACCGAATGGCAGGCCCTGTTCGAAGCCTGGTCCAGGGCAAATCCGGATAAACGGTCCGAATGGGACGCCTATTTCAGTGCTGCACCGAAATCTTTTACCCCACCGTCCTTTACGCTTGGCGAAAAAATTGCAACCCGGACCGCATCCAACAAGGTTCTTGTGGAAGCAGCCCGGGGGATTCCCAATCTGGTAGGCGGATCGGCGGACCTGCAGAGTCCCAATGCGGTAGCTCTGCCCGAGGTAGGTGTCTTTAGTCCCGCAAACCGGAACGGTCGGTATATTCACTTTGGTATCCGGGAATTCGGCATGGCGGCCATCTCCAACGGTATCCAGCTGCATGGGGGGCTCCGGGCATTCTGTGCCACCTTCCTTGTCTTTGCCGATTACCTGCGGCCGGCCCTCCGCCTTTCTGCCCTGATGAAACAGCCGGTTATATACGTCCTGACCCATGATTCCATCTATATCGGCGAAGATGGTCCCACCCATCAGCCGGTGGAACATCTGGCAAGCCTCCGGGCCATCCCGAATGTTCGTGTGCTCCGGCCCGCCGATGCGGAGGAAACAGCCCTGGCCTGGACCATGGCCCTTGAACGGACCGATGGCCCCACGGTGCTGGCCCTGACCCGGCAGAATGTGCCGGTCTTTGCAAAGGCTGACCCGGATTGGCAGGAAACGATCCGGACCGGGGCTTATATTGTTAAAAAGAGCTCCGGCACCCCCGATGTGGTTCTTATCGCCACCGGTTCTGAAGTATCGCTGGCCCTTGCGGCGGCAGAAAAGATTCAGGGGAAACAGGTCCAGGTTGTATCGATGATCAGCCGGGAACTCTTTGAGCAGCAGCCTGAGGCGGTGCAGAACGCCATCGTTCCCAGCGGTGTTCGTCGGGTTGTAGTGGAAGCTGGAAGCCGCATGGGCTGGGAAGGCTGGGCAAAACGGGAGGATATCCTTTCGGTAGACCGTTTTGGTGAATCGGGCCCCGGGGATAAGGTAGCGGAACATCTGGGCTTTACGGTGGATGCCCTCGTAAGCATCATTAACCGGGCTTAGGTGAGGCGGAACCTTTAGATGGCAACTGTATTCGAAGGCGATTCCTATAAAACCCCGGAAAAGGTAAAAAGGGCCATTCGGGAATATGTGCTCCTGAGGTCCCGCTGGAGCCCCTATAGTTTCTTTATCAAGGTTATTTTTAAGTACCGGGCTCTGGCTTTAAAGGGGCTGTATACTGACGATGTATGGGCCGATAGTTCCCGGGAACTCATGGGTTATCTGGAAAGCTGTGGTGCAAAATTTGATATCCGCGGTATGGATAACGTAAAAAAAATAAGCGGACCCATGGTATTTGTGGCAAACCACATGGGCACCATGGAGACCACCATACTTCCCGGCCTTATCTGTCCAATAAAGCCCGTAACCTATGTGGTTAAAGAAAAGCTTGTCCATGGACCCATCTGGGGACCGATTATGCGGTCCCGGGACCCCATTACGGTTACCCGTAAGGACCCCCGCCGAGATCTGGAAGCGGTCCTTACCGGCGGTGCTGAGCGGATTGCAAAGGGTATTTCCATTATCATTTTCCCCCAGGGAACGAGAACGGAAATATTTGACCGGACAAAATTTAACAGCCTGGGTATAAAGCTGGCAGCCAAGGCGGGGGTTCCCATAGTGCCGGTGGCGCTAAAAACCGATTACTGGAGCAACGGCACTCTGCTCAAGGGTTTTGGCCCGGTGCATCGGGACCGGATGGTCCATATTGAATTTGGTGAGCCTATGATTGTAGAGGGCCGGGGCAAGGCCCAGCACGAGGCCTGTCTCGATTTTATAGAGGGCAGGCTGAAACAATGGGGGGCCAGGGTCGTTGAGCCGGCCCTTTCCGCACCGGCTGCTTCAGAACAAACCTAGGTTACTTCCTGATTCTTTTACCCATGGTGATTGCACGCACCAGATTTGCCGCAGCGAACTGAAGGTTCCTGCGGCCATGCTGCATCATGGCCTCAAGGCTGTCTTCACCGCAGGAAATGGATACCGCATAATCAAAGAGATCGAGGAAGGGGGACAGATCTCCGGCCAGGGCTCCTGATAGTAGGGCCACTGGAACATTGGCTCCCTTGCAAGCCCGGGCGACTACGGCGCAGAGTTTGCCCCTTGTGGTCTGGCTGTCCGTCCGGCCTTCACCGGTGATGACCAGATCTGCCTGGGTCAGGGCGTCCTTCATGCCCGTGGCCTTCATGACGAGGAGGGCCCCCGATTCGATAGAGGCCCCAAGGCAGATTCGGAGGGCCGCCCCAAGACCACCCGCAGCGCCGTCTCCAGGATGGTCCGTGTCTTCTGCAAGGCCGGCGCGGATCCAGGCCTGGCCCAGCCGGCCAAGTCCTTCATCCAGCAGGGGGATCATCTCAGGGGTGGCCCCCTTCTGGGGGCCGAATACTGCCGCAGCCCCCTCTGGTCCTGTCAGGGGATTGGTTACATCGCAGGCTACCTTAATCGATATAGTTGCAAGGCGCGGGTCCCCATGGCTGGTACGAATTTCGTGGATATGCTGTAATGCTGCTCCGCCCTGGCTGACGGGGTTCCCCATTTCATCCAGTAGTTCAAAACCCAGGGCCTGGAGCATACCGATGCCCCCATCTACAGTGGCGCTCCCTCCAATCCCTATCAGCAGCTCTTCGATCCCCGCATCCAGGGCTGCCTTAATGAGCTCTCCGGTACCATAGGTACTGGCTTTGAGGGGGTTAAGTTTCCCCGGAGGAACGAGTTCCAATCCTGAGGCGCTGGCCATATCCAATATGGCGGTTTTCCCCTTATTGATAAGTCCGTAAAAGGCTGTGACCGGCTCCCCCAGAGGCCCATGAACCTGGACCGGTACCAGGGTTCCTCCTGCTGCTTCGGTTACTATCCGGGCTGTCCCTTCCCCTCCATCGGCCAGGGGAAAGGTTTTTATATTGATAGATGTATCTGCCTGCCGGATGCCTTCCGCGATGGCGGTGCAGGCGTCCTGGGCGCTCATGTTACCTTTAAATGAATCGGGGGCTACTATAATGGTCATGGATTCCTCCGTAGATACTACAATTCTACATCAATCTGGCCGTAAAAATAGGTTCTGAATGCAGTGTTTTTTGGTTTTTACTGTGCATCATGCACAGTTTGAGTAAGATAATAGGCAAAAACACGGAGATAGTCCCGCCAACCGGTCTCGGTGAGTATGTCCAGTCCCAGGATTTCATCCATCTTTCGTATACGGCCCGCTAAAGAATTGCGATGCAGATGCAACATTTCTGCCCCATGTTGAATTGAAAAATCAGAACGGACCAGGGCAAAGAGGGTCTCAGGAAACCACTGAGGCAGGGTCCCTCCTGTTTTATATGCTATGGCTCCCCGGGTATATTCAAAGAGACTTTCCAGCTCGACCCTGATGGTCGAATCGGTTAGCAACTGCATAAGGTGTTGATGAACCATAAAGAGACTATGGGATAATGTTTCGTAGTTACGGCGAAGCCAGAGCAGCTGTTTATAAACCAGATGGTATCTGCTGATGTCCCCCTGCACCATACCAATGTAAAACCGGCTTCCCGGGAGCAGATTTTGCAGGGTATTACAAAAGTCCTTCATTCCCTGTTCCCAGATTTTAAGGTTAAAAGTCCGGGACTTATCACTGGCAATACAGAGCAGTATGGAACCCTGGTTTGTAAGGGCTAAGATATTTTGTTTATTCCGGAGCCCATGGCTTTTTATAGTACGCAGGGCTGCCTCCGGGTCAGAACTGGGATTCAGTGCGATAAGAAGGGGTGTTCTGGGCAGGACCGGATCATAGCCGATCCGGAGGGCCAGCTCGTGTAGAGAGAGCTCATCCTGTGATTCTGGATTAAGAAGTTTTGCTATCAGACGGTTCATGCCTGCCTGCTGATGGAGCATCCGGTCCCGCAGGGTTTCCAACTCCACAAAGGTTTCAAGGCTGATTTTTACCGCATAGGCGAGGCTCCGGACCTCTGAGGGGCGGCCGGTTACCCCAACCACACCAATAGTCTCCCCTTTGTACTTTATGGGCAGGTTAACTCCAGGCTTCACGCCTGGGGCTGTGATTGCGCTTTCGGTTATTTCTTCTACTTCAGAATTAGCGAGAATGAGCCTGTGGGCCCTGTCGTGGTAGGTTCCGATCCGGGATGGGTCCCGGCTTGCGATGATGATTCCCTCCTGATTCATAATATTGATATTTTGATCGATATGTTCGCCGAGGCGTACAAGAAAGGATTGTGCAAGTTCAGCGGATAGGATCGGTTTTGCCATGTTCTTATCTCCTATTCCAGCGAAGTCCTGATTGCTGCCACAAAGGCAGCGCCATCCCGTTCCGCTGGTCCCATTATTGGCGAAAAGTACCATGTTGGCAACGGCGTCTTGTCTTTTCCCCGGTACGGCCTTGTCATACTGGCCTAGTATATCTGATACTATGAATATGTGTAGAGGTTCAGGGTTGATGAAGGTCGCTGGGATCTGGGGCTTTCTGTTTCTTTTTGTGATACCCGCTTCCCTTTTTTCACAGAATGATACCGCCAATGCTGGGGCTGACTCTATTCAGAGGCCGGTGCTTTTACAGCAGACCCTTTCTGGACCCTACACCATGGTAGAGCGCTCCGACTGGGCCCGCTACGATAACGGGAAATACACTGGCCATGTATACCGGGAACTTCGCTATCAGCTAAGGCCTCTGCAGGAGCCTGAAGGTACCCGCTATAGCGGGACCGTGTATGTGTTTGAAGAAACCCTCCGGGATCTGCAAAAGTCTGCCCGCTCTCTGGATGACATCATCCCCGTGGAGTTTACGTTGACCCCCAATGGGGCCATCAACATGAAACATGACGAAGGGTATCCCTCTCTTCGTAAT
This sequence comes from Treponema sp., assembly GCA_012517385.1. Taxonomy (GTDB): domain Bacteria; phylum Spirochaetota; class Spirochaetia; order Treponematales; family Breznakiellaceae; genus Gracilinema. The sequence goes on from JAAYUZ010000001.1 coordinate 7,448, forward strand.
TTTCCTCTTTTTACTGATAAACCCCTTTTGCCGGGGGATCGCTGGGTCGGTCAGGGGCAGCGTATCGTGGATCCCCGTAATGATGGGAACCGGGTAAGCCTTCCGATAGTGGTGGAATATGTATTCCAGGGACAGGAGCAGTATAAGGGGGAATCGGTATACCATATAACAGCCCAGTATGCTACCCGATATAAGGGGTCAGTTCAAAGCGGCAAGATGGGGAGCGGGGCCTTTACTGAGGCAACCGGGAAGCATGTGGTGGATATTCTTATCCGTACCATCGACGGCCGGCCGCTATTAATGAGGGACCTCCTGGATGAGACCTTTTTGTGGGCCGATGGTTCTTCGGTGCGCTACAAGGGCTTTACCCTTACCTTTAGCGAAGGCTTCCTTCCCTTTGACAAGGGCGCGGTGGTTACCCAGCTCGCCCGACAGTTTGGCGTCGGAGAGGGAACAAATGTACCAGCGGCCCCGCGCTCCGGGGCCGCAGCTCCTGGCGGAGTAGCTGGCAGCGGCAGTGATATGCGTGGGTCCGCCTCTAGCGGTTCTACAGCTTCTGGTGGGTCCACTTCTGACAGCGCGATGGCCGACGCTGCGGTGGCTATCGGGGCGGGCACTGAGCGGCCCGATATTGCAAACCGAGACTTTCAGCTTGATCAGGGTAGTATCGCCCATGGCAGCGGATCGGCAACCAGCGGAGCCTCCGGCAGCGGCGTTGACGTGGGCGGCGCCGCCGGCAGCGGTGGAGCGGTGGCCCCGCCGGTTCTTGATCTGCCGGACCAGAATATTGAAATTGCGGCGGTCCCCCAGGGTGTTAAACTTACCGTGAAAGATATCCGTTTTGTGGCCGATTCAGACCAGATTTTGCCGGCGGAGCGGGGCCGGCTCGATCTTATAGCCCGATCGCTCCTATCGGTATTGCAAAGCAGTTCCGGAAATCCCATGATATTGGTAGAAGGGCATACCGCCGCCGTTGGCAAAACAGAAGGTGAACAGGAACTTTCGGTACGGCGGGCAAAAAAAATTGTGGATGAACTGGTAGGGCGGGGTATTCCGGCGGACCGGTTTATGTATAAGGGCTGGGGTGGCACAAAACCCATCGCCGACAATAGTACCGAGGCGGGCAGGGCAAAGAACCGCCGGGTGGAAATCACCATTCTTCAGTAATAATAAGCAAAAAAGGGAGGACAATATGATTACCTTGCAAGGGGTTAGCAAAACCTACAATAAAAATAAAACGAAGGCCCTGGAGTCCATCAACCTGACCATTCCCGATGGCTGTATCTTTGGATTCCTTGGACCCAATGGGGCAGGAAAAACCACGACCATCAAACTGATTACGGGAGCGCTGGAGGCGGACAGCGGAACCATTTTGGTGGATGGCCATGAACTGCCCGGAGCTTCCCTTGCAGCCAGGCGGACCATAGGCTATGTTCCCGACAATCCTGAGCTCTTTAGCCGGCTCAAGGGCATAGAGTTCCTTAATTTTATTGCAGACCTGTATGGGGTAGATCGGGAAGAACGGCAGCGGGCTATCGATACCTATACCCGGCGTTTTGAGATAGCCGATGTAATGTCGGCCCGGGTCGGCAGTTACTCCCGGGGTATGAAGCAGAAGCTGCTCATCTGCGGAAGCCTGCTCCCGGATCCGCAAAACTGGATACTGGATGAACCCCTCATCGGGTTAGACCCGCAGGCAGCCTTTTCTCTTAAAACCATCATGCGGGAACGGGCCCAGGCAGGAAAGTGTGTGTTCTTTTCCACCCATGTGATGGAGGTGGCAGAAAAAATTTGTGATCAGCTGGCGATTATTAAAAAGGGTGAAATTGTGTTTACCGGCACCCTGGATGAACTAAGGTCTATAAAAGGCAAAGATTCGTCCCTGGAGTCCCTCTTCCTCGAACTGGTAGAAAACGAAGGAGCCTAATCATGAAAAATCTCATTGCGGTTCTTCGGTTTTATTTCAGTACCTTTTATGCGCTCCCGGCCTTAAAGGACTCCCAGGGGAAGGTTTCCTCTAAAAGTATTCTGAAATTGCTGGGTATTGTTGTTTTAGCAGTCTATATCGGGGGCTCCTTTGGGTTCCTCGCCTGGCAGCTCTATGCAAACCTTTACAAGGTTTTTGCCAGTATCGGTATACAGCGGCTCATCCTGGTCTATGCCCTCCTCTATGGGAGTGTGTACATCATACTGATAAGTTTTGTGTCGAGCTTTTCAACTATATATACCAACGAAATGGAAGCCTATCTTTCAACCTTGCCGGTGCGGAGTTCCTTTCTTTTAACCGGTAAAGCAGCGGCCCTCGCTGTTCCAGAGTTCTTATTTACCCTTATCATCATGGGGACCGCTTTTATTGTATATGGAATGAATGAACAGGCTGCCTGGCTTTTCTATATCAATGGGGTGCTCATACTGCTCCTGGTCACCCTTCTCATCGTTACCATAAGTTATTGCATCAGCATTCCCCTGCTTGCTATAGGCCGTATCTTTAGGAATCGTGACGTGACTATGATAGTCATGGGTTTTATCGTCATGTTTGGGGTGCTGTATCTAAATACTTCGATAAACCGAATCCTCGCCTTTACCGAAGACCCGGCAAAAATTATTTCCATGCTTCAGGCATCAAACGAAACCTTTCTGAACCTGTTAGATGCTTTCCCTCCCCTCCAATTTATCGTTAAAAGCCTTTTAGATGCGGCAAATCCGGTCTATGTATTCCTGCTTTTTATGATATTGGCGGCGGTGCTTTTCCTTTCCTTTGGAGTGTTCACTGTTTTAGCACCCCTTTACCAGCGGGTCATACAGGGTTTTTCTGAACAGTATATTAAAAAGATGAACCGGGCCCAGTCTGTGTCGTTTCTGCGGACCAATACGGGAAGGAAAAGCCCTCTTATGGCACTGTTCCTCCGGGAATTCCGCAGTATGAACCGGGAACCGGTGTACTTTCTGAATGGACCCTTTATCATCATCCTGCTGCCAGTTATCCTGGGAATTAGTCTCTATTTTTCCATGGGGGACCAGGGCTCATTGGGTGAAATAACTACCCTGGCCCGGTCAAATTTCACTCCAGTTCAGCAGGTTCTGGTAAGTATTGTAACCGGAGCTTTTCTGGGCTCCGCCACCAGTATTACCTGCACATCCCTTTCCCGGGATGCTAAACATATTGGCTACATAAAAACCTTGCCGGTTAGTTCAAGCCTGTATCTGGGGGCAAAACTCATCCATGGCATGCTTTTTGGACTTATTGGCTGTCTGGTCGCGGCCGCTGTAAGCATAGTGCTCTTTCAGGTTGATGAGCCTCTCGTGGTTCTTGTACTGGCATCTTCCTTTGTGCTGACCCTGCTTTTTAATGTACTGGGGCTCTATATCGATACGGTAAATCCACAGCTCAGGTGGGAAAATCCCGTAGCTGCAATGAAACAGAATGTTAACGCAGTAATCATGATGCTTTTAGAAATGCTCAGCCTGGGTGCCCTTGGTTTTGCAGGATTCATGTGGGTAAAAGACCTGGGAACCCTCATGCTTATCCTGTTAACACTGCCCCTTGTTGTTACGGTGGTTCTGCTCCTCCTCTATTTTCCCCTGGGGATAGGTACACTGAGGCGTTTAGAGGTGTAAAGGGACTGAGATAAATAAGGAATACCTGGAAATTTAATATTATATTTTTAGTAATGAAAAGAGTAATCATAATATTAAGTTATTTTTTGACCTTCTGGGGTTGGATTAGTTCACATTCCATCTGGGCAGAACCCTTTACCCTGGCCGATGGGACGGTGATCGAGGCGTTGAAAGTGCAGAGGGATCGAGGGATTGTAAAATCCATCGAAGTGAGCTACACCTCCCCGATCAGTATTTCCACCCCTTGGGGGACAGTACCTGCGGTAGGCCCAATTTTCTTGTATCCCTCGGGCCGTATTCAGAAAGTTACTCTTGGAAATGTCGCAGCGTTTCAGGAAAGGACCGCAGTACTCGGGACTCCGTTCGGTTCTCTGACCGTGAAAGATGAGATAACCTTCCATGAGAACGGTAGCATTGCCAACCTGAGTTTCAAAGGCATCCATCAAATTCCTACCCCCTTAGGGATTGTCCCTGCTCTGAGGGCTACCTTTTATCCTTCTGGTTCCAAAATGGATCTTGGAATTCCCAGTTGGAATCCCCCTGCCCTGCGTTTCCAGAGCCAGGTGGTAACGGTTACGGAACTGGAGTTTCATGAGAATGGTACGGTGAAGTATGCCCAATTTAAAGGGTCCCCAACGATTTCTACTCCTGGCGGCAACATGCAAGTGGAACGGGTATGGTTCTATGATAATGGAAATATAAAGGGAGTTGTACCAACACAAACCGTTTTGCTGGCTGGCCCTTCTGCAAGGGTGAACTCGAACTTAAAAATTCCAGCCCGTTCTATTGATTGGTATTCACCTGGGGAGCTAAGATACATTGAGCTTGCCAACCCTGTTCTGTATCCTACTCCCTACGGAAATCGAATGGTATCGGGTACTCTTTATTGGTATCCCGATGGAAAGGAAAAAGAGCTCAATGTTGCCCTGGACCCTCCTGAAATAACTCTGGCTGCTTTGGGCTTACATAAAGTAAAGGTTTCGTATCTATCCTTCTACTCCGATGGTTCCATTGAAACCTGTAGTTTTCCAGAGCTTACCCCCATACAAACTCCAGCGGGAAAAGTAGAAACCCGGTATCTTACCTTCTATCCAAAAGGAGCATTGAAATATGTGAACCTAAGTGATGCAGGCGAGGCTGGAAAGGAATTTCCACTTAAAACGCCCCTGGGAGTTTTAAAGGCAGGATGGATGGTCTCCTTCTATGATAATGGCAATCTGGAACACCTATCCTTCTTACCTAAGACTGCCCACGAGGTGAATACTCCGGTAGGAAAAGCGTGGGTGGAGGATATGGTAAGTTTCTATCCTGGAGGCGCCCTGAAAAAGGTTCAGCTAAGTACGGCTACAGAACTACCTACCCCCCTGGGAGTGTTGCCTCTGGATTGGGAATTGGAGTTCTATCCTGAAGGGACCGTGAAGAAAGCTCAAATAGGCTGGGACCCTCGTTTGGGGGAACCTAAAAAAGTCAAGTTACCGGGCCTGCAGGAAGCCTTTATTGCACGCTTTGGTTTCTACCCCAGCGGAACCCTTCAATTTGCAGAGCTCTTAGAAGAAGGGGTCTTTGGAGGCATCCAGTGCAGGAAGTATGATGTTCTTCTGTTCGATGAGGTGGGAAAACTAGCAGGAAAAGAGTCGCCCCTCTGGTTTTACAAAGACTCTGAAAAGGACTGAGTGTCCTTTGTATGATTTGAATCTAAGTAGATGTATATCCAAATTTTTATAGAATTGAGGTTCCATGGTATACGTCATTTTAGACCTTTTAGTGTTGGCGGGGCCCCTGGCCCTTTCCTTTGATAAGCGGGTGGCCTTTTATAAAAAATGGCCCGCCGTGTTTCCTGCTATCTTTGGGGTGCTTCTTATCTTTGGCGCCTGGGATGTTTGGAAAACCGCCATCGGGGTGTGGTCCTTCAGCAGCCGCTATGCGGGCTCCTGGCGCTTCATCAATCTGCCCCTGGGTGAGTGGCTCTTTTTTATCTGCGTTCCCTATGCGTGCATCTTTATATTAGCCTGTGTCCGGGCCTATATTGATGACCATAAGCTGGTTCTGCCGCGCTTCCTCTGGTTAGCTATAGCCCTGGCCTTTGGTGTGGCGGGTATGCTGTTCATCAACAAAACCTATACCGGGGTTGTTTTTATTTCGGTGGGGGCGGTGCTTATAATAGCCTGGCTGTTAACACCCCGCAGTTTAGTCTCCCGTAATTTTTGGATTGCGATCCTTCTGACCTACGTTCCCTTTGTGGTGGCCAACGGGGTCTTAACAGCCCTTCCGGTGGTATTGTACGATAATTCCCGGAACCTCAACATCCGGCTGGGTACGATCCCGCTGGAGGACTTTTTCTTCAGCCTTTCCATGCTGATCCTTTCTTTTTCTCTCTACGACTTTTTTGGGCGGCATGCCCCTGGCCCTTCTATCCGGGACCATCGCCGCCCGGTTAGCCATGCGGCATAGGTGGTAGCACATGCATATTGCCCTGGTGATTTATGGTTCCCTGGACCAGACCTCCGGTGGTTACCTGTATGACAGGAAACTGGTGGAGTATCTGCAAAAAAGGGGCGATACGGTTACGATCCTTTCTCTGCCAGGGCGGTCCTATGGGGCATCGATCCTGCAGAATTGGAAGGCCTCTGCCTTTGACTATGGTCAATTTGACCTTGTCATACAGGATGAATTGCTCCATCCATCCCTCTTCTGGGCGAACCGTTTGTATCAGGCTGGACCGCCGATGCTTGCATTGGTACACCATCTCAGGGTTTCCGAATCCCACCCGGCCTTTCTGATGCCCCTCTACCGGTGGATAGAGCGGTCCTTCCTCTCCAGTGTGGATGGGTTTATCTTTAATTCTTCCGCAACGCTCCTGAGTGTTCAACGTGTATTCCCAAATAACAGGCCCTATGTAATAGCCCGCCCGGCGGGGAATTTCCCTAAACTGAATAGGGCGGGTACTACCCAGGGGCAAGGGGGACTAGACATTCTATTTGTGGGAAACATCATTGAGCGGAAGGGCTTGCATACCCTGATACAGGCCCTTATAGACCTGGAACAGAAGGGACATAGTCCGGTCCGGACCCTTATGGTGGTAGGGGACAGTTCCGTCGATCCGACTTATGCGAGGCGGGTTGACCGATTGGCCAAGCAGCTTCCGCCCGGACGGGTTCAATGTATGGGAAAGGTAGATGATGAGCGGCTCCTTAGTCTGTATCAGTCCAGTCAGATACTGGCGGTCCCTTCCCAGCATGAAGGCTTTGGCATCGTGTACCTGGAAGCCATGGGGCTGGGGCTGGTCCCCCTCGCTTCTCGTGATGGGGGGGCGGTGGAGCTTATAGATGATGGCGTAAATGGTTTTCTGGTTTCGCCGGGCGATTATGCCCGGATTGCTGAAATTATTGCCAGGTTAGGTACCGATCCTGTCCTGCTGCAACGGATGGCCAAGGCGTCGGTTGAGAAGGCCCGCAGTTTCCCCGATTGGGACGAATCGATGGAAGGCATCTATCGTTTCATCCATGACCTTGTCGGTGACAGCGGAGGCGGAAAGTCCCGATAATGATTGACTTGATATCCCTGGTCCCCATACCAATAGTATCGAATCGGATTTAGCCCGCCCCAGCCCTATAATCTTCCCAACCGCCTTTCGTTCCAGGGTGTTCCGTAATGCAGGCTTTTTGGCATAGCTGGGGCCCAGGACATGGGGCGGGAGAACCTGGGCGGAAATTGCCGGTTGTATCCTAAAATGAAAGCCCCCTTGCTGGGCCAGGCGTACTAAAAGGCCTATCGCGGGGGACCAGGGTTTTAAAAAGGATTCGTCGGGGTGCAAGAACGGGTCCGGTTCTATCTCTCCCGCCGGGTACAGGATGACCGTCTTTCCCTGTCTCAGATCATCCACCATTGCTCGCAGCACCCCGGTTCGTTTCGAAGGATCCTCTGGAACGAGAATAAGATAGGGAAGCAGATTGGGCAGGGCAAAAAAGAATTCCCGTTCCCCTGCAACGATCCGGATATCATCCCGTTCTAATGATGAGAGCAGGGCCAGCGAGTCTCCAACCCCGGGGTGGTTTGCCACGATAAGCAGGCCTCCTTCCCGGTGTGGCTTTTCCCCAAGAACCGTGACCCCGCGATAAAAACGGCGTAATAGCTTTCTGCTCGCTTCACGAAGGCCCCGCTGCGGAATTTCCCTATCAAATTGGGCCATGAAAAGGGCAAACCGGAGGGCAGGAATGGCAAAGAGGAGCCGTAATAAGCCCCGGACCAGGGGATTATGCCCATAGGCGGAAAGAATGTCCCGGAGGGAAATGGTAAAGAGCTTGTAGAGGGATGCCTTTTTCATTTTTTTGCCAGCAGATCCCATTGATGGGTCAGGAGTGCTAGTTCACCCTTTATGAGCTGTGACCTACGCTGGTATATCCATTCAGGAAAAACCCTTTGCAACTCTGGATCAGACCCGTTTTCTTCAAAGACGGACTGATGAAAATCCAGAATGGCCTCCAGGAGCTGCTGTTCCCCTTCGGTATAACTGCCCTGGTGAGCATATATCACCCAGTCAGAAGGGCCCGTTTCTAAAACCGTTAGGTCCGAGCTCAGCAGCTTGGCAAGAAGGGTTCTCCCCGCCCGGCTTCCGCTTTGTCCCCGACCTTGCATGGACTGATGGTACATTTCCTCAACCAAAAGATCCGTCTTTGGGTCCAATGGTGGCAGGAATGTGGTTACCCCATCAAAAAGGAGGGTACTGTAAAAAAGTCCCCCTGGCTGTACCAGACTAAACAGAGAAGGACCCCATTGGTCCAGGTTGATGAGGTCAAAAAAGGCGTTGGAGATAAGGAGGTCCCAGGATTGGTTATGCTGTTCCAGGAAGGTTTCGATCCTCGCCTGTATGGGTCTAATCCGGATGCCCCTCCGGCGCAACAGTTCCTGGTCCTGGGTGTGTATTAAATTGTCCAAGAGTTCCCTGTCCGCGTCCAGGGGAACATACTCAAAATCCCTGAGCTCCGTATGTTTCAGGAGCCGTTCTAAAAAGGAACCATTCCCGGCTCCCAGGTCTAAAATCTTGGTTGGATGAAAGCCCTTTTCCAGTTCCTGTATAAAACGGTTCCAGACCCGCAGATTCAAGGACCGCTGATCCACCTCTTTTTTAGCCCCTAAATAGGCGGGATTAAAACTGCTCATAGGGTTCCCGCCACATCCTGTTCATAGGAAGCCCAGGCGGTGTTGCTTTCCCATACCTGGATCGTGCTTTTATAAATCCCCGGCGAAACAGGTCCTGTACTGGAAAACTCCTTTAAAAGCTCCTGTAAAAAAAAGGTGGCAAAATTTTCAAGGCTTGGTTGGATCCCTTCAAAAAAAGCCACGTCATTCAGATATATTCCGTTCATACGTTTTATAAGCCGATCCCGGACTGCCTCCATCCGGGCTATATCCGCAGCAAAGCCCTGGTCATCCAGGCTTTTTGCCCTCAAACTCCATTCAAACCGATACCGATGCTGATGCGGCCGGCTTTCCTTACCAAAATTACCTTTTAAAGCATGGGTAATTTTCAGGGATCCGATTATTCCTACCGAATACATAGGGGCTCCTTTTTATGGTTGTTCGCAGTCTAAAACGACCTGTATGGTATTTTCATGACCTTTAGAAATGTACTCATAAGCCCTGGGGGCTTGAGCAAAGGGAAAATGATCGGTTACATACCGGCGGGGCTGAATTTCAGAAAGTGCCCTAAGTACCAGCTCCATACGGCGCTTCTTATTCCAGCCCAAGCCCAGGTGACCTCCCACATTGGACACCTGGGAGCTTTTTATTGTCAGCCTCCGCCGATGAAAGGCCCCGCCCAGGCTAAGCGTAACCGGCCTTGATCCATACCAGGATGCTTCGATAATAAGTCCTTCCATGGCCATAACTTCCATAAGGTCCTGCAAGGCCGAGGCGGAGGCTGAAACATTAACGGCCCGATCGAGCCCCCTGCCTCCGGTTAGTTTTTGAACAGCCTCTGCCAGGGATTCTTTTTGGGGGTTGATAAAGACCGCTCCGAGACCCTCGGCGATGGGCCGCCGGCTTTCTTTCATATCTACCAGGATGAGATTGATCCACCTCTGGCGGCTGAGCAGTTCCGCCACCAGAAGCCCAACCACCCCCAGTCCCATAACCGCAATCGTCTCCCCCGGGATGGGCTGCAGATCCTGAAGGATTCCCAATGCGGTTTCCATATTAGGGAGAAAGACCGCATCCAGATTCGAAATGCTATCGTCTAAAATAATCAGGTCCGCTTCATTGGCGTACCAGCAGGTTTGATGGGGCGCAAAGCCGAATACCCGCCTTCCCCGTTCATCAATACCCACATTGGAATACCCATATACCAGGGGATATTCCAGGCGCTTGCTTAAGCCAGGAAGGTCGCCCCCCATACCCGATGGAAAGTCTCCACGGTAAAAATGAAGTTCCGTACCAGCACTGATGCCCTGCACGAGGGAGCGGATAAACACCGTATCCTTTTGGGGTTCCAAAGGCCGTTCTCTTATTTCCACAACCTGGGGCGCTACAAAATACACCGCCTGGGCTACATTCATATAGGTTCCTTCATCAATCTTAATAAATACTACTATAATTAAATACCAATGCCATGGTCAAATTTTTATGTATGATGTGTTGACATATAATTTATACATAAATAATATGTAAATATGCGTACTACCTTGGAAATTAAAGATGCATTGATGCGTACTATATATGCAAAAGCCCGTGAGGAACACCATTCTGTAAAAGAGGTGGTTAACGAACTATTAGAATACGGATTGCATCGAGTTTCTGGCAAAAAGGACCCATGGGAATGTCCCACCTATGATTTAGGCGGAATCCAGTTTGATTATTCTAAGGCCTGGGAATTGGTGGATGCGATGGAAGCTGAGGCTGTGGCAGAAAAATTGGAGCTTCGTAAGTGATTATTCCCGATCTCAATGTGCTCCTCTATGCGGTAGATCGGTCGTCTGCCCATCATGGGGAAGCAAAAGGATGGCTGGAATCGGTTCTTAATGATGCTTCTGATGAGGTGGGAATCACCTGGGCGGTTCATTTGGGATTTTTAAGGCTTACCACTTCTAAAAAGGTATTTGCCCATCCTCTAACCGTAGAAGAGGCCTGTGAATGGCTGGATTACTTGCTTTCGCTCCCATCCTGTATTGCCCTTAATCCAGGGCCTGCCCATGGAGCACTCCTGCGGCATCTGCTTTTAAGTGTCGGTACCGGTGGGAACCTGGTGAACGATGCTCATTTAGCCGCCTTAGCGTTAGAACATGACGCGGTTCTGGTGACCGGTGACCGGGACTTTCTGCGCTTTCCAGGGCTGAAAACTAAGATCCTGTTTTAGCTACACATTCTATCCACAATCAAGGCCAACCCCGCCACTCCACTGCGGCGGGGCACTTTTTGTAGAGCGTTCCCCAGTGTAGCTGGGGCGGGACCGCAAAAAGTGTTAAAAATACCCGCGGCAAGTGAAAGTAGTTATCACCAGATAAGCTTTAATCCGAAGGGAACAAATTTAGAAAATGCTTCATCTTTACTAATAAGGGTCATATTTCTTGATATACTTTGCCAAATGAGCATTCTATCAAAGGGATCGTTATGTGTATTTTCTTTTAGTTTATGATAAGTTATTGCTTCCTCTGGCGTTAAGCTGATAACTTGAAAATCCATTCTTTCAGCCAGTGTAAGTAATTGCTCTGGTTCAATTGTATCAAGATTCAATTTTTTTAATCTTGTTTTAATTGATATTTCCCAGAAACTAACAGCACTGACAAAAATTTCATGTTTTGGATCCTTGATTATCTCTATAGCTTTCGAAGATAAATCTACAGTATTAGAAATTGTCCATAAGAAAGTGTGGGTATCTAATAAATAATTCATGACAATTTCAGGAAGTCCTCTTCACTTATTTTAAAATCATCAGAAAATTGAATATTTACTTTCCCTTCGAGTAATCCAATTGTTCTTTCTTTTTTTTCTGATGAGTCCTTATAAGGAACAATCATTGCTATGGGTTTCTTCTTCTTTCCATAAAGGATCCCAAAGGATTCTCCTGACTTTACCTTTTCCAAGACCTCTGAGAAATGGGCTTTTAACTCTCCAACAGGAAGTGTTTTCACATTTGTAATATAATTATATTGATTTTTATTTGTCAAGTTGTCAAAAAAGAATAAAGCAGTTGTTCTGTGAAATTTATGCTTTATAGATATTAATGATTCTCTCTTTGCCGGGTAATCTATAACTATCAAAATCTCAATCTCAACTTATATTTTTTCTAATTCCCGTTTTTTCCGCTGTTATAACCAGTGTTGCATCATGAAGAATAACACCCTCTCGAAGAATCCATTTAAGAAAATCCAATTGAACATTCACGTTAAAGTCCAACTATTGATGAATGATACTTATCGTCTTTATCAAATAGTGCGATCAAAGGACCTGTATCAATGAGAATTGAGTTTAGCATTGATCTTATGAGGTTTTTGCAAAAGTCTGTTACTTTTGCAAAAACCTCTTGCAGTATTTTTACATTAGTAAGATATTTTTATACATAATATGGAATAGTAAAAATACTGCATGTACATCTAAGGTTGCTCTTTCAAAACTTCCTGAGTTTTGAAAGAGCCTCCTTATCTCTTATCTTTTCTTTTATGAAGTAGATAGAGAACCATCGCCACTTCAGTTCATAGGAGTCCTTTTCAGCTTCCTCTTTGTAAAACATGTCAATCATATTCAGCTCACACCAAAGCGCGAATCAGCAAAACATACGATTAACTTACACGCCCTCATTGGCGTTGTTTTTGCTGAGTGTAGGGACTGCAAAAACTATGACGATAGGCAAAACGGGTTAAAGCGATTGATACTTCATTGCCTTTTATTTTGTACTTGACTTCTAGGGCCTTATATGTGTGTTAGAGCAATTCTTTGTATATACTTAGAAAATCAATTGGAGAATGGACAGTAATTTCGGAATATTTATAATCATCCTCATTTCTTGTTACTATGAAATCACATTGATTCCGGAGTGCAGCGTAATGTTGCACACTATCTTCAAAATCAGGTATTCTTGAACTTAAAGCATTGAGAATATCAGCATGTTCAACAGGAATAACTGTGAGAAATTTGACGAGACCAGAAATAAACTTCCTGGCATTCTGATCACCACCAGCTTTTCGTAAAATGTAATAGATATTTGTAATCTCATTTGAAGTAATAAATCCTATGGCAATATAGTTCTCAAGTAATGCCAATACAAGTTTACTTGATTCGAGAAAAGGTTTGCGTGCTAAAGCAACATCAAGAATAATATCTGTATCAACAAATACTCGCTTAATCATGAATATTTTTCCGACAAAGCATCTTCTAATTGGCTTTTATAATCCTTCCCATTGTCTTTAAACATTCCGACTAAACTATCAGTAATTGGAGATTTTAACTTATCAGCATAGTCAAATCTTTCATTCCCGGTCGATATATTACGAAGATATTCCTCAACAATACGGGAGACACTTTTATTCTTTTTATGAGCGAAGATTTTTGCCTTTTCTATTATGGCTTTATCAATAGTCAAGGTCAGTTTCGTTAACATAAATCCACCTCATACGTATAATATATTATATATCTACGTGTTTGTAAAGGTATTTAGCTTTATATCAACTTTTTATTTAGATAGGGTACGATGTCTAATATTTTGATGCGCGTTCTAGCGCAAGTCGGATTATAGCAGCACCTTGCAATTATATTGTTTCTATTCCGTAAGAGATTTCTGATTATTCTCAGTAATAGCAATAAAACAATAATGCCCCGCCGTTCCACTGCGGCGGGGCACTATTTCTAGTCCTTAGGGTTTATATATCATCACAAAGACGTCGTAATCGCCGGCGGAAGCCCCAGAAAAGTTACCCCTTGTGTTTCCCATTACAATAATGTTGCCCCCAGCGTCCACTGCAAGGGCAATGGCTACATCCGACTCATCCGTGCCAAACTGCCTCGTCCAGAGCTCATTCTCCTTTAGGTCGTACATCCGCACAAAAGCGTCTTCTCTGCCAGAAGAGGATCCAGAGAGGCTGCCTATTGTACTTCCCGCCACAATTATGTTACCCCCAGTGTCAACCGCAAGGGCTGTGGCCCAATCATCGCTACCCGTGCCAAACTGCCGTGTCCATAGCTCGTTCCCCTTCGGGTTATACTTCCGCACAAAGACGTCGTAGTACCCCGCGGAGGAACCAGAGAGTTTGCCCTCTGTGCCTCCCGCTACGATAATGTTGCCCTCAGTGTCCACCGCAAGGGCTCTGGCATAATCATATTCAGCGGTGCCAAACTGCCGCGTCCAGAGCTCGTTCCCCTTCGGGTCGTGCTTCTGTACAAAGGCGTCGCTTTCTCCCGCGAAGGAACCAGAGAGGCTGCCAAATGTATATCCCGCCACAATAATGTTGCCCCCAGCGTCCACCGCAAGGGCGTTGGCATAATCCCCTTCAGCCGTCCCAAACTGCCAAGCGCTGAGTATGGAATCAGGCAAAGATTGCATCACTGTTACACTCAATACAACCTCTTTATACAGATTGTCTTTTATTGCCTGCACTATAAGACTGTAGTTGCCCTGTGGCACCGAAGCAGATGTAGAAATGGTAAGGGGCTGGGTGATCTTAAGGGAGCTATTCACCTTAATGATTGCGGGGATCAGGGTAAGCCCTGGTACAACGTTACCACTGGTATCTATTAGGGATAGGTTCACCGTACCGGTGAAGCCATTCTGCGGGTTGAGGGTCAAATTTGTGGTACCACTCCTGTTTGGAGAAATAACGATACTTGAAGGTCTAAGGGAAAGGGTAAAATCCGGGGCTGTCTCACCAAAGGCATTAACGATAAAGATTAAGAACAACGCAAAAATCAGAACATTTTTTCTGGGCCTTGCTGTTTCCCTTGTATCCAATTTTTTCATACATAGCTCCTGTTAAAAA
>JAAYUZ010000016.1 GCA_012517385.1 Treponema sp.
GAAAGCTTTTCCAGACTTGAACGCAATGCTTCAACGGAGCCCTGAACGTCACCCTTAATAATAACCTTAAGTTCCTGGATCTCACCGTCACTGATGGTATCGTAGAGGTTGTCTAGGGTAATCTTTTTAAGATTCTTTGCATCCTCAAAGCGCTTTAACTCCTGGCGCTTCATAGAGATTGCCCGGGCTGTCTTTTCATCCTCTACAACCTGGAGCGGGTCCCCCGCATTAGGAATACCTTCAAATCCGAGCACTTCCACGGGCATTGATGGAGTTGCATCTTCGATACGATCCCCCTTGTCATTAAAGAGGGCCCGTACTTTGCCAGGCCAGATGCCGGCTACAAAGGAGTCCCCTACCTTAAGGGTCCCTCGCTGAACAATTACGGTGGAAACAACGCCACGGCCATGATCAATACGGGACTCGAGCACCTTGCCCTCTGCCCGGCAATCATAATTAGCCTTGAGCTCAAGAATTTCCGCCTGAAGAAGAATTGCATCGATAAGTTTATCAATACCCTGTTTCTTAAGGGCAGAAATTTCCACATACATGGTCTGACCGCCCCAGTCTTCCGGCATTAGACCAAGTTCGGAAAGCTGGGTCTTTACCCGATCCGGGTTGGCTTCTGGTTTATCAATCTTATTGATTGCAACAATGATAGGTACCTTAGCTTCCTTCGCATGGTTTAAGGCTTCGATGGTCTGAGGCATAACCCCATCATCGGCGGCAACCACGAGGACCACAATATCGGTAACCTGGGCACCACGGGCCCGCATCCTGGTAAAAGCCTCGTGTCCTGGAGTATCCAGAAAGGTAATGGACCCATGGGGAGTTTCTACCATATAAGCGCCTATATGCTGGGTTATCCCGCCGAATTCACCAGAGGCTACGTCGGCACTACGGATTGCGTCGAGTAATTTTGTCTTACCATGGTCGACATGGCCCATAACGGTGACTACCGGAGGCCTTGGTTTTAATGATTCATTATCATCTTTCTGGCTCTCGATAACCGTTTCATCATAGAGACTTACAATGTTGACTTCACAACCAAATTCAGCCGCAAGGAGCGTAGCGGTTTCCGCATCGATCTGCTGGTTAATGGTTACCATCATTCCCATAGACATCAGCTTCTGTATAAGATCCGATGCCTTGAGATTCATCTTTTTTGCCAGTTCGGAAACAGAAATAACCTCCATAATGTCAATCGATTTGGGTACCGGATTGGTCATCTTAGTGGTCTTTTTCTTAATCTGGAGGAGTTTTTCCTCCATTTCCTCTTCTTTCCGCTGGTATGTGGGCTTTTTCGCCTTAAAAGCCTTTTTTGCCGGTCCTTTACCTTCCGGTAAAGGAGGAGGAGGCGCCATATTCGGTCCTCGTCCAGGTCCACCTGGCCGGGGTCCAAAACCTGGGCGGGCACCCGGCCCCTGGGGCCTTTGGCCTGTGTAACCACCGGGTCTTTGAGGACGCGGACCAGAATTCCTCTGACCGGGAGCACCAGCATTATCCCTGTTTTGTGGTCCCATAGGACGGGGTACCTGGGGCCTATTGCCCTGGTAGCCCTGATATCCTTGACTCGAAGGAGCTCCCTGTGCATTACCAGAAGCGCTGCGGCTGGTATTGCCTACCGGTCGTCCCCCTACACGGCCTGCTGCTGAGGCGGGCCGCTGGGGAAAAGGTGTTGAACTTGAACGATTTTCTGCAGCTTCTCGGTTGCCCGAAGTTTGACCTCCAACAGGTCGCCCCCCTACTCTGCCAGCCGCTACCGCGGGCCGCTGAGTATTTGGCATAGACGCTGGTTTAGCAGCTTGAGCCTTTGGAGTCTCTTTAGTTTCAGCGGGCTTTTCTTCTGCCGGCTTTTGTTTTGCCATCTCAGTTACAGAAGCAGTCCCTTCCTGAACCTTTTCTGTCGCAGGTGGCTGTTCTGTTACGGGTGTCTGTTCTTTACTATGCTGGGCCGAAGACGGAACCACTACAACCTTGGGTTGAGGCTTTTTTACTGGATTATGAGCAGCATCCTGGGGTTGACTGCCAGAAATTGCCTGGGGCTTTTTCTTAACGACAACAACTTTTTTCTTTTCACCATGTTCTGCTGAAACTCCAGCCTGGCCTGATCCAGTCACATTTGCAGGTGTTTTTACCTGTTCCTGGTCAGGTTGTGTATTGGGGCTTTTCTGGTGTTTAATTAATTCTACCTTTGGTTTCTGCGTTCCGTCCAATTCCTCAGCCATATTCCACCTTTTACTCTTGGTCCTCGTATTCGAAGCTTAGCCCGATACCACAGTTAGGACAACTGGTCATATCAAGGGTAATCTTTGCTCCACATTCAGGACACTGATACTCTTCTTCTATTTCCTCAGAAACGGCCTCCTGGGCCTCTTCCTGAACCATTTCTTCCTGGTAGTTATCATCATCTTCTTCGATGATTTCTACATTTTCTTCGATAATTTTTCGCAGCTCAGCCAGATCCTGCTCTGTTAAGCCCTTGATATTAGCCAGCTCATCATCAGACAGGGCCAGGAAATCTTCGATATATTCAATATCGTTTTCCAGAAGCAGATCAACTAGTTCCGGCTTAACGTTCGGCAGATCTGCTATACGGCTGAATTCTTCCTCATAGGAGCCCTCTTCACCAAAGAGCTGAGAAACAGCCCTGCGGGATTCAGAAGAAATGTCCATTTCTTCATACTGGGATTCGGTCTTGACATCAATATTCCAGTCTACCAGGCGGTTTGCAAGACGGACATTTTGTCCGGTCTTGCCGATTGCCAATGAAAACTGAGAATCGGCCACGATAGCCAGTGCCTGACGCTTTGCCTCATCCAGTATGATGACATCCTTAACCTCTGCGGGTGACAGGGCATTTTTAATAAATCGCCGGGGATCTGGATCGTATTTGAGGATATCAATTTTCTCGCCTTCCAGTTCCTTTATAATCGCCTGAATTCGAACTCCCTTAAGACCGACACAGGCTCCGACCGGATCCACATCGTCCCTATTTGAATAGACTGCAATCTTAGTTCGATAGCCCGGTTCCCGGACAATTTTATGAATTTCTACAGTCTTGTCATAAATTTCGGGCACTTCAAGTTCAAATATGGCCTTAACAAAATCCGTATGGGTCCGAGACAGAACAACCTGCAGCCCTGTAGGGCCCTTGGTAACTTCGACAATAAGCGCCTTGATACGGTCATTTACCCGATATACTTCGCGGGGGGACTGGTATTTTTTGGGGAGAATGCCTTCTACCTTACCCAGGTCTACATAAATAGTACCATTCCGTTCACGCTGATAATAGCCGATGATGATTTCACCAACCTTATCCTTGAATTCCGAATACAGGCTGTCCTTCTGAATCTCCCGGATAGACTGATGGGCGGTCTGCTTTGCACTTTGCACGGCAACCCGGTCAAATTCCTTGGGATCAATCTCTATCAGCAGTTCATCACCGATTTCGGCTTCCGGATCCAGCTCCCGGGCTTCTTCCAGATCAATTTCGCAAACCGGATCATACACACCGTCTACGATCTTTTTCTTTGCAAAAATTGAAACCTTGGTATAATCGTCATTAAAGCGAACAACCGCATTGTCAGCCGTACCAAACCTTCGTTTGTATGCTGCCAGGAGGGTGTTCTCGATGGTTTTAAGGACCAGCTCCTCTGAAATACCACGATCCTGAACCAGTTGGCGGATCGCTTCGGACATATCCGATGCCATCAGTCTTCAACCTCCTGTGAATAATCTAATTTTGCCTTTGCAATACTGTCATAGGATAGTTCCACAGTACCCTTTGCTCCTCGTAACACCAGGTGATGATCGTCCGCTTCCTGGAGAATCCCTGCGGTCCAATCTGAAATATCAGTGCGATAACACCGTATCCCCCGACCAATATACAATTGAAATTCGGAGGCATCCTTTATAGTTCTATCAATTCCTGGAGATGCAACCTCTATGTAGAGATCCTCCCCCGGAAAGGCCAGTTCCAGGCGGGGTACAATCGCATGATGAACCCGCGAACAATCGCCTACTCCGACCACACCTTTTTTGGTTACCGTAAGCCGAATCTGGGTTTTTCCCCGCTGTTTTGAAACGGAAAGTTCCACTATGGACATTCCCAACCCCTGTACTACAGGATTTAACGCTTCATACAGGGGATCTTCCTTTCTCGGACTATAATTCACGGCTCCACCTACAAAAAAGGAGTCGTTCGAACGACTCCTTTTTTTCTATGCAATTGGTCGAATGACTATAGTAATGTACATTTTCCTCAATTCTTTGTCAACCATGGGACCTAGTCATAAAAAAGGGCGATTGTTCCTACCGTTTCTGCCCCATTTTCCTTAAGAGTTTCAGCACAGATACGGAGGGTGCTGCCGGTAGTCGTCACATCATCAAACAGAAGACACCGCTTCGGCACCCTTTGAACTGCCTGGATCTTTCCTTTCAGGTTGATGGCCCGTTCGGTCCGGTGAAGTTTCTTCTGACTCGACGAGGCAAGCCGCTCGAGACAGGAAACAACCGGCATCGATACCTGGGATGATGAACTTAATTTAGTAATATATCTGTAAATGGTAGCAATCTGATCCCAGCCTTTTTCCTTTATTTTCCCCGGCCGCGGTGGTACGGGCACCCAGGCATCAAACAGAAATCCCCTTTCAGCCAGATACCGGGCTCCTTCGAGCAAGCCTTTAGCAAGGAACCAGCCAAGGTGCAGATTTCTATGGAATTTGTACGTTTCAAGAAGCTTTTTAGCCGTCCCCTGATAGGGATATAAGGTCAGGGCTATATCTTGGGGTGGCGGGTCCCGTTGCCGGCAGGTCATGCAGCAGTTTCTTTCAGAGATAAGGGGCCTGCCACACCGTGCACAGCGGCTATCATCATAAAGATCGAGGGAAAGTTCCTCCTGGCAATCCTGGCAAAGGCCATACCGGTATTCTACCGCACCGATGAGGGGCCTGCCACAGAGTCCACAGCCGATACCGAAACACCATTCCCGAAAAAAGGAAATGGAATAGGAAAAAAGAGTACCCATACCCCTAGTACAGGGTAATTTAGGGTATTGCTTTTAAAAAGTGGCTATTCGAGGCTCTTTCAAAACTCAGGGAGTTTTGAAAGAGCAACCTTGAATGTACATGCAGTATTTTTGCTATTCTATATAATATAAGTATTTATTCTTATATTGCAAAAATACTGCAAGAGGTTTTTGAAAAAGTAACAGACTTTTGCAAAAACCTCATTCTTCAAAGAGAGAGGGGCCAACCGGTTTTTGTTTCTTTGTTTTATGGGACACAGCATGGAGTGAATCCTTCCAGGTATACAGTCGGGCGAGAGCCTCCAGGGGGGTCATTCGGTCCAGGTCTAAATGGGCCAGCTCTTTTAGAATAGGGGATTCTTCCGGAATGGATGGTGGCTCAACAGTAGCAGCCCCGGTTCCGACAAGCTGGGCCTTAAGCTCACTCTCCTGCCGTCGCAGTCGTTCCATAATCTGGGCAGCCCTGGCCAGTACCCGTTCGGGAATACCCGCAAGCTGGGCAACAAATAGGCCATAGGACTCTTCAGTAGCCCCCTCCTTCAGTTTCCTCAGGAAGATAATTTTTCCCTCCTGCTCCAGAACTTCCATTGATCGGTTGGCTAAGCGGGGATGCTCAATACGGGAAAGTTCATGATAATGGGTGGCAAAAAGGGTTCTGCATTGGATGTTGTTTAATAATTCTTCGCAGATTGCCCAGGCGATAGAAAGACCGTCATTGGTGCCTGTACCGCGGCCTACCTCATCCATGATAACAAGACTTTGGCTGGTGGCTGAATGGAGGATGTTTGCAGTTTCGTTCATTTCTACCAAAAAGGTAGACTCCCCTCTTGCCACATTATCCGAAGCCCCTACCCGGCAGAATATCCGGTCCACAATACCGATATGGGCTTCCCGGGCTGGGACAAAACTGCCCATCTGAGCCATAAGGGTGATGAGGGCGGTCTGTCTGAGATAGGTTGATTTACCTGCCATATTGGGCCCCGTTATAAGGGCAAAGGCAACTGCGTCCGTATCCAGGATAGTGTCGTTAGGGATGAACTCCCCCCGGGGCAGATGGGCTTCTACCACGGGATGTCGGCCTTCGATAATCCTGAGTTTCTGCTCATAGGAAACTTCGGGCCGTATCCAGCCATTCACCGTAGCAGCCCTGGCCAGGCTTTGACACACATCAATCTCGGCCATTCTCCGGCCCGCTGCACCTAATTCATTCAGCAGAGCCTTTGCCCGCTGACGAAGGTCAAGAAAAAGCTTTTTTTCAAGTTCTATGATGTGATCCGATGCGCTGTTTATGTCCGATTCCAGGGCTGCAAGCCGGTCTGTGGTATACCGTTCACCGCCCACGACACCCTGGCGGCGGATAAAATGGGGCGGCACCAGGGAAAGGTTAGACTTGGTGACCTCAAAATAATAGCCTATGAGCCGGTTGTATTTTATTTTAAGGGTATTTATACCGGTAAGCCTCCGTTCTTCCTCCAGATAGGCTTCGAGGAGCTGTCGGCCATTGTTTTTAAGACTGTGCAGTTCATCAAGCTCCTTATTATAGCCTTGCCGGATCAGGTTTCCTTCGGTAAGCAATATGGAAGGCTCATCCAGCAGGGCCCGTTCCAGTTCGGCCTTTAGCTCACCAAGCCGCTGCCGGGTAGAAGCATCGGGGGCATCGGTATATTCACTGGGAAGTTCACAGCCATCCAGAAGACGGGAAATATCTTCGAATATGGAAAGGGAATTACGAAGGGCCACCATATCCTTACCGTGGGCTTTGTCCATGGCAAGCCGGGATGAAAGCCGTTCAAGATCTGAAGACCGGCCCAGGGTTTCCCTTATTTTTGCAAGAAGTTCCTGCCTGTGATACAGGGTTTCCACCATGGAAAGCCGTTTATCGATAGTAGCCAGATCCCTGACCGGGTGCAGAATTCTCCAATACAGGAGCCGCCGGCCCATGGCGGTTTTTGTATGGTCCATGACTTCGAGAAGGGAAAAATGCACATCCCCATCTCTCAGGTTCCGTACCAGTTCCAGGTTTTTTTGGGATGCCTCATCGATCCCCACAAATTCCTCGTCTCCGTAACGGTGAAGCTGTTTCAGATGGGGCAAAACGCTGCGGGCTGTTTCATCAACATATTCTAAAAGGATGCCGGCACTGACAATTTCCGGCGACGTATCCTGTAGGTCAAAGGCCTTTAGGTTCGCTGTCCCGAACTGTTTGATTAGCCGTTCCCGGCTTCTTTCAAGGTCAAAGAGCCAATCGGCCCAGCGGTTCACCACAAGACCGGACCTATCAAGGATAGAATCCTGAATATACTGGTAGGTTTCGAGGAGCGATTCCTGGATAATTATTTCCCTGGGCTGGAGCCGTTCAATCTCCCGTCTCAGCCGTTCTTCCCCCTCTTCGCAGGGAAAGGAGGTGGTCCAAAAATCGGCGGTCGAAATATCTATATAGGCAAATGAAAAGTATGCTCCATACTGGGCCAGGGCTGCCAGATAATTGGCACTGCCCTTGTCCAGAAAGTCATCGTCCACGGTGGTGCCCGGAGTAATGACTTCCACCACCTGCCGTTCAATGATACCCCTGCCCTTACCCGGCTCGGTGAGCTGTTCACAGATTGCAACCTTTTTGCCCAGCTTGAGCAGCCGGGCTATGTAACTGCGGGATGCATGGTAGGGAACACCGCACATGGGGAGTCCATTGCGGCTTGTGAGGGTCAGATTCAGCAGGGAGGATACTTCCAGGGCATCCTCGGCAAACATCTCATAAAAGTCGCCCAGCCTGAAGAAAAGCACCGTTTCCCGGTAATCTTTTTTAATACGGCGATACTGTTCAATCATGGGACTAGATTCTGCCATGGGAGTTGCATTATAGAGCACTATGCTTTAAAGTACAATGGAGAGAATGAGTAATTTTGAATGATACTTAAGGAGCAGATTGTGCCTGAAGCTTTGTATTACAAAGAAGAAAACCAGCGTATCTATCTTAAGGGCGAAGGACATATAACAGCCATACTCTGCGCAGACCTGAGGGAGCTGGTTTTCAGCCGTTTTGAACAGGGAGAAGCGATAGAGACCTTTTATATAGACCTTTCTGATTGCGATTATATGGATTCTACCTTCATGGGCCTCCTGGTCGGCTTTAATAAACGGATGCTTAAATTGATGAAAAAACGGATCACCATTGTCCGCCCCTCCGAAACAGCCAGGGGACTTATGGAAGGCTTAGGGCTTACCTCCTTAGTTGATATTGTTGATGAACCGGTCCCATTTCCCAAGGATATGACCAATATTAATCAGACCAAAGGTGCCAGTGTGGATCTGCTGCTCCATAGCCATTAAAACCTTATGGAGCTTTCTGAGGAAAACAAGAAAAAATTTGCGGCCCTCCATTCGGTGCTGAAAAGCCAGAAAGATAAGGAACAATGAAAAGCCAAAGATAAGAAAAGCCCGGCTTTCACCGGGCTTTTTTATATGCTTAGCCAGTTAGCGGCCTGCTTTGGTAAGCAGATTGTTTAGAACCTTATCAGTAATATCGACTGTAGGGCTATACCAGAGTATACCACTCGACTCTTTTAAGTTTAATACCATGCTATAGCCATCACTCTCTGCGACAATTCTAATTTCATCATAGACCTGTTTTAAAAATGTATCCGACTGGGTAAGTTTTTTTCTCTGGTCTTCCAGTTCAGCGGTCTTTATGCGGTAATATTCCTTTAAATATTCAGTCTTTTTATAAATTTCATTATCTAATGCAAGGACCTTCTGCTGATCCCCAGCAGCAGCTGCATCAAGGCGGTTTTTCTGAAGCGCCTGGATTTCAGCATTCATTTTATCAATATCAGCCTGCACTCGGGCGCTTCGTTCTTCAAAATCCCTTACAGCCTTGGAGTCCTTAAAAAAAGCAGTATAAATTTTAGGGAGGTCCACTACTGCGAATCGGGTTAACTGCTGGGCAGAAAGCCCAATAACAGCACTCAAAAACAATGCAGATACTAGAACCATCTTCTTATACATCGGGTAATCCTCCTTTTTAATAGGTTGCGATAGCGAAGGAAATTACAAAATCGAGGCCCCAACTGCCGATACCCCCATTAATCCACTTAACCTGGTTGTCCACAACCTGGAAACGCTTAGCCAGACTGAATCGGAAGGGGAATTGAGGAATGGTAAAGCGTAAGCCAGACCCCATACTGAATCGAAAATCTTCGATATTTAAACTGTTAAACATGGCATACCAGTCTTCTTTTACCGCTGCGGCGTCGATAAACCAATCCCATGCAAGAATATTAGCAGCCAGCGGAATCCGTAATTCAGCCCAGTTTTCCCAGAGGGCGAGCCCATAGTTGGACCTCATGCTGTACCAGCCTCGGGCATTAAACATACCGTCTATGGCGAGCTTGTTATTATCCTGGATCACAGGCTGTGTATTAAACTGCTGGGATAAAATAAGGGATAACCCTGAATGGACACCGAAAACTCCCTTAAAGTTAAAGGAATCGGAAACTGGTATATCAAAGAGGGTTGCAAAGGCTTCTGCCTTTGTATCGGTTCTAATATAGTGCTCCTGTTCTATCGGCAAGAGACCATATATTCCCAGGCGCTGAATTGCATAGTAGCCCTTCGAGGGGTCATAATAGATATCCCGCTTATCATAGGAAAGACTGCTCCAAATGATATTAGAGGGGGTCCATTGGTTATTCTGTTCTCTTAATATTGGATCAAAGGGGCGATAGACATTATTATCATAGCTGTTCCGAACAATACCAACCCGGAGTCCTCCACCGATACCAAGTATCCCTCCCCAGACACTGAAACGGTAGCCAGTGCTAAACCCTAAGGAAATATTCCACTGATCATATTTCATCTGATACGCTTCGGGAGCGATTTTATTCGCCGCAATATACTGTTCATAGGAATCGAAACCATCAGGGAATGCATAGGGCTCATCCCCATTAAAGTAGGGGAACAGGTTGTCCATTAAGGCTGTTCTCTGGGAATGGCTCATGCTTAAGTCGAAACTGCCAGAAAGGGGTAACCCGAAAAACCAGCGTTTTGCATAGGATACAGCCAGACTCTGGGTATCGGGGGACCCATTCAGTTCAAAGCTGACCTGATCACCATTACCAAGAAAGTTTCGGTCATTCAGTTTAATGAGACCTGAGATGGGGAATGCATTGGGGTCTGCAGAACCTGAAAAGGTTAACCCAAACTGAATATCCGCAGTGGGTTGTTCTTCCACATTAAATACCAGGTTCATCAGGTTATCCGCGCTTCCCGGAGGTGTTTCCGGTGTAATTGCAGAGAAATATTGCAGGTTATACAGATTCCGCAGACCTTCGAGTACCTTGGTTTTAGAAAAGATATCCCCCGGTTCAAGGGGAATTTCCCGGAGAATTACCGATTCTTTAGTCTTTGTATTACCCCTGACAATAATATTCTCTATATGGGCACGGTTACGTTCAACAATGCTCACGGTATAAGAGATAGTACCCGCATTTTCATCCCTGGTTTCTTTACGGGTAATCGTATTAAAAATATAACCGTTTTCATAATAAAGATCGGCGACCCGCTGCAGATCAGATTCGAGCTTTTTAGCGCTGATGGGCTGACCTGGTTTGGAAGTTACCAGTTTTTCTAACTGATCGGTGGGGAATATTTTATTTCCTTCGAAATTGACAGAACCTAAGGTGTAGGCCTTCCCTTCGAAAATCTTAAAGGTAATGGTCATCAGGTTTCGGCCCTGTTCATCCTTGCGGACCTGGCGGACCACATCGGTAACCCTGGCATCCACATAGCCCCGATCCTGGTAATATTGGGCAATTGCCTGCTGGTCCGCCAGGAGCTTCGCCTCCTGAAAGGCTCCATCATTGAGGAGCGATTTGGTTTTGAGGGAAAGGACTCCCTTTAAGGTACGTTCAGAGAAAATCGTATTACCTTCGAACCGGAAAGCCTCAATGGCGATTTTTTCACCCTCATCTATAGTAAAAACAAGGGTAGCGGCAGCCCCATCCAGTTCTTTCGTCTCGCTGGAGACCTTAACATCGGGAAAGCCCTTTTCCAGATACTTGTTTTTTATCGCCTCTTCATCGGCTCTAATTTTAATCGGACTCACCACATCATTAACTTTAACAGTGACCGCATCCAGCAGTTCATTTCTCCGGAGACTGTTATTACCCACAAAGTCTATACGGGAGATAACCGGTTTTTCTTTTACGATAAACTTGAGGATAACCGCCGATCCTGCCTGGTCGACCGGTACGGCACTGGGGGATATGGTCTCAAAATACTCAAGTGCATAGAGGCGTCCCTGCAAATCCCAGAAAAGGGCATCTGTAAAGAGACGGCCAATAAAGGGGGAAGTAACCCCCTCCAATTCTGTGGCCTTTACATGTTTCAGGCCCTCAAAAGTTATATCCTTGATCGGTTTTCCAACGTACCAATCCTCGGCCTGTTGTCCAAAAGCAAACACTGCCGAGATTACCAGCAAAACTGCGATGATTCGTGTGCGCATCGATGCTCCTTACATACTATTAAAATGACCATTTCCAGCTTATTGTAACAGACTGGCTGTTTATAAACAAACGATCCCCCGCTTTAGGTACAAAATTCCAGTTTACCGTAAAGAGGGGACTTCTTAATTCCGCTCCAATTTCCGGTTCTATTACGAGCCCCCCTGAAAGGGAATTTTTATTTTCAGGATCATACCGCAAAGATACCATCGATTGTATAAAAAAATCAGGACCAAAATACTTACCCAGATATAGGGTTGTATTGTCGAAATAGTTACCCAGAGAAGCGGTCCTGTCAACCGGGGTATCCAGAATGCCAGAGGCCTGCAGGAGGGCATTTTGTAGTACCTGTGTTCTGATTGAGAACATATCCAGATTAAGGGTATCACGGATATTCTGTTCAAACACCCGTACCACATTAAATTGGGCAAAAATATCCGAGGAGGCATTTAAAAGGGCTTCCTGCAGGTTATTTCCTGCAGGACCTTCGGAGGAACCGATAACATTCTGACCGAGCAGGGCAAAAATATCAATCTGAGATAAGGGTGGTTCCGATATAAACCGGGGCGTAAAATTACTTAAGGGAGCGTTATCTATAATAAGGGCAATGGTGACCGGACCACTGCTCGTTCTATCTCGAAGCTCTGCACGAAGTGCAATACGGGGATCAAAACGGATTTCGTTCTCATTAAAGGCGAGTTGGCCGCTGCGGATATAAAAACTGCGCTGGAAATAGAATACTTCGCCTCCCCGCAGGCTGATCGCCCCATTAACAGAAAATTTGCCCGTTTCTGCATTACTGGTAATTCGCATCACAGAACCGACATCGGTATAGGCCCTTAAAACAGGAAAATTAGTATTAGGCCAGATAAATTCTACTTTTTTTCCAGTCTGCAAATCGATGGCTGTTTTAAAATTTATAGATTGACTGTTTGCGGCATTGTCATACTTAGGTGCACCTGAATAGGTGATAAGGGTTTCTGATATGACAAGACTACCCTGCAAAGAAAATGCACCATCTTGAAATACCAGGGAAAGATCACCCCAACCTTTGCCATTCGCAGTGAGCCCTAAAAGACTGCTTTTGTAAAGTACGGCAGCTTGTTCTGGAATCGATGCGGTAAATGAAAAGTCACCTGGCAGCCATCGTTCAATGTTCATTGATCCTTCAGCGAGAACCTTGCCCTTGCCTGCGGGTATGAGCACCTTAGCAAGCTGTATTGTGTTTTCATTGAATAGAATTGAGAGATCTACAGGTCCCAGTTCATCCTGGAGCCAATCAGGAACCACCATGCGGACACTGGAAGCGGTAGCTGAACCAAAAAATGAGGGATCTCCCAGGGGACCACGGATCGAAAGATTGGCTATTCCAAAACCATTTGTGATCTGAAGGGGCAGTTTTTGCGGCAGAAGTTTCCAAAGGGCACTGACATCAATATATACATTGTTGGCATTGGCATCTATCATTCCCTTTAGAATAGAGCCGGTGATGGCTCCCCGAACTGGCAAGGGTTGAGAGAATGCAGTATAAAAGGCCCCATCACTGCTTAATTCTGCTCGAATCGAATTCTGGGGCCCGCCCTTGAGAGAGAATCCCTGAGCCGTTTTTCCAAATGAAAATGTGATCGGCTCGGCGATGGTCCATGTATCAACATTGCCCTTGAGTAAAGAAAGAGCACCTTGAAAATGTAAGGTATTCAGCTGTTGGAACAGGGCTTCGTAGGGAGGAAGCTGATCGAATTGTACCTGTAATGCAGTATATAGATCGATGGGACTGGATAACAGGACACCCCTGAACCTGGATGCTATATTCATAGCATTATTCGCACGGCTGAGCTCCAGGGTCTCTATATCAGCCTGAAGGTTTCCCAGGGTAATACTGCTTTTTAAAAGTTCCAACCTGTCAGGGGTTGCGTTCCCTGAGGATACGACCAGTGCATCCTGATCAAATAACCGTAATTGCAGGGAAGCGATTTTCCAATCTATGGCAAACTGCTCCATAGAATTCCAGTTAAACCATAGTTCCCCGGTTATTATAGGTGTATAACCGGTTGGATAGAACCGGTCCAGGTTTGCCCGGGACATATAGAGCCGCCCCTCTGTTTCTCCTGAAGAAGAAAAGGAAAGATCGAGCTCGTATCGTTCACTATTCAAACTATCGGCCAACCGGGAACTTATGGCGAAATTTGAAAAATCCTGACCCCAGGAGGCATTCAGTTTACCTTTCAGCGCCCCTCCACCGTCTTCATAGGCTATTTCGGATAATTGTATGCCCTGGGGATTAGCGTTTCCGGCACATGAAAGGGATACGGGAAGCTTTGTAAAACTGGGAATATCCCGCAGATCTAAATGGTGCAGATCTACCACCCAAGTACTTGTATTCAGAAAACGAAAACCCGTATCAAATGAAAGGAGTACCCGTTGGTTCTCTACAGGTATGGGCAACATATCAGCCTTGCAATAGCCTGACCAGTATCCGTCCTGGGATTGCAGCATAGAAAGCGACAGTCCATAGGAACCTTGCAGGGTGATATTGGTAAAATCGAGGATTGCAAGATCTAATGCATAGGCTACATCTTCATAGACCAGATTTGTTCGTACCGTAATATTCTGAGGATCTGAAAAATCAGCCTGGGCATTAAAACTGGCTTTCGCATGTTGTGTTACTAATTGACCGTCCTGAATGCTGAACTGCCGTTCAGTTCCCGCAATAGAAGCAATAAGGGTAACTGAATTATTATTCTGATCAGACATTATAAGCCGAGGACTGGAATAAGAAATATGTTTTCCATCGGAGGAAATGAATAGTTCCGATGTAACTGTCCAGGGCTCTAAATTGTGATCAGGGATTTCCGGAAGCCCCCCGGTAAAGGTTCTCGCAATACGATAAAATGATGAAAGATCCAGCCCATCAATCTTAAGGGTCCCCTGTACCAGGTTACCCGCAGGATCAAAAACTCCATCGGAAAATATGCGCGAAACCCGGACAGTTTCATAGGATTCTTCATTGATGAAATGGAGGGCCGATAGATCCCAGGTATAGGTTTCCTTTCCTATATTGATGTGCGCATCTATAGCAGAAAATATAAAATCGCCAAGGGACAGGGATTCGCCAAATAGATAATAATCTGTGCCTCTGGTCGTAATGGTAAAGGTTCCATCTATCGGTACATTTGTCGGACTTAAGACTCTGATGAGCGTCGCATTGCCATTTATGCTCCGGGAAAGCAGATCCAAAGAACCAGTATATTGTACTGTGCCTCTGCTGGATGTGAGGGAAAGCCCAGAGATTTGCAGTTTAGCTCCAATACCTGTGAGCGCAAGCTCAGCGGTGGTATGTTCCCATGGAACAGGGATATTAGCCCGTAATGCAGCCTTATACTGTATATCCTTACCCAGGTAATAATCAATAGAAACAGAACCGGAACCGCGAATACCCAGCCAGGGTGAAAGACCCTGTAATGAACCTTCGGGTTCCAGTAGAGTCTGGGGAGAAAAATCGGCAAACTCTATGTTCCCCTGCACATGGCGATCTTCATATACATAGGAAAGCCCAAAGGTATAGGGTAAAAAGTCCCTGATTTTATACACATCCAGTTTTTCTTTTGTAAAAGCCATCTGTACTCCCAGTTTTTTTACTGAAAAAACAGAAGTTTTTACCTGGGAAAGACTTGTCTTTAGGGAACCAGAGAAGGTGCTTAATCCAATGGTTCCCCTCATTTCGAGACTACTGGAAAGTGGTCCCGGAAACACATCGGGTAATTCCAGTACCATATCCAGTTTGCTTTTAAGATTAAACTCATCTTTTAAAGCAGTACCATTTAGATTAAAGCGATGGGCCATAAAACGGCTTGTCCATGCAGTAATGCTCAGGTCCCCTTTAAGCAGCTGAAACTGAATCCCCCTGGTAAACGATATTTTTGCAAACATATCAGAAAAATCAGAACCGCCATGTTCCGAAGCATCCGATGAACCGGTGAATTTCTGTATCAAAGCCTGGTCTCTTACCAAATCTATTGAAACGATAGGCCGTTCTGCCCTGAGAGATCGGAAGCTTCCGATAAAATCTCCCTGTAAAACCTGCCAGATGGAATAACCAAGCCTGAGCCGATCGACCTGTAGAATAAGATGTCCGTCATCCTGGGCGTGCACAGAAATATCTTTAATATCGATGGTTGCAAAAATCGATGGCCCCAGAGAACCATAGGTTATCCGTATACCGTAGCTGTCCTCAATCCGGGAAATAAGGGTCCGCTGAATCGTTTTTGATGCTTCCAGCAATTGTTTTTTTATCTGAGTACTCAGTAATACCATTACAGCAAGAGCAAAAGCAAACAGTGAAAGTTTAATGATATGCATTTTAGACTTGCTGACCGCTACCACTCTTGCTGACTCCATGCTATAACAATAGCCTATGATACTACAAAACTTTGTGGTCCTGGAAGGTGGGGACGGGACCGGAACATCAACCCAATTACAGATTTTACAAAAACGCTTATCCGGCGAAGGTAGCGCTCCAACCTACCTCCGGCAAGGAGCCAAAAGCGGCGACCTAAACACAGCCTGGCATATACCTGGCGAAGGGGCTTTTCCCCAGCAGGTCAGGCTCCCCAAAACCCACTTTACCTTTGAACCCACCGACGGTCCTATCGGCAGGCTCATCCGGCAGGCCCTGCACCGTTCCCCGGCACTTCATCCTACAACTATAGCACATCTCTTTGCGGCGGACCGCCATGAACACCTGTACGGCGAGTCGGGCATTGCAGAGCGGTGCCAGCGGGGAGAACTGGTTATCTGTGACCGCTATGTGCCCTCATCCCTGGTTTATCAGGGACTTTCCTGCGGAGACGACACCCCCGCATTTCTGAACAGCCGCTTCCCCTACCCTGAACTGATTCTCTTCTTTGAACTGGACCCGGAGATTGCGGAACAGCGCTACCGAAAACGGGATACACAGGACATGTTTGAACACCTGGCCTTTCAGAAACGGGTCCATGAGGCCTACGAGCGCATCCTTCCCGACTACTGCGCCCATGGAACCACCCTGGTCCGTATCGATGCGAGCTACTCCATAGAAGAAGTTGCAGAACAGGTATGGAGGGCTTTGCAAAACCTGCCGATATTCAAAGGGTGAAGTACCAGGCAAAACATAAGCTGACAGCGCTTTTCCTACTCCTCCTCCTTTGTCTCCCCGCCATCAGCGGGGGGGCATACTATGTCCAGTACAAAGAGCAGTACTATAAGCTGTACCATCTCCATTATATCCAGTACCCCGATGACACTATGGAAAACATCTACTGGCTCGAACAGGCCCTGAAGGCGGACTTTGCCAATCCCCTCTATGCCCTGGCTCTTATTGAAGACAAGACCCAGTGGGAAAAGTACCGCTACCTCTTTATGATGCACATCAATCTTAAACTCATAGAACAGTACCTGTACCTGGGAAACAAGTGGAACAAGCGGAATGCCTATTTCTACAATGCCCCCTGGAAAGAACAGAATCTGGAAAGCCTAAAAACCGCCGAAACCTGCTATAAGACAGCCCTCTACTACTGGAAGGATGCAAAGGACTGGGCAGACAAGGCCCTGGATAAGCGGTTTCGGTTCATCAACCTGGAACGGATACAAAACTGGGAAGATGAGGCTGGCCGAATTGCCGATGGCAGCCTGGATTATGAAAAAATCATCGGCCGGGAACTGGCCCTTCTGGAACAGGTGCGCCAGAAGTTCCAGGCCATGGACGAATATACCTACTAACGAATATACATGGCGTCGCCGTAGCTGAAAAAGCGATACCGCTCCCGGACCGCCTCAGCGTAGGTCTCCAGAATCAGTTCCCGCCCCGCAAAGGCGCTGACCAGCATGAGGAGGGTCGATTCGGGGGTATGAAAATTCGTAAAGAGCTGGTCCACCACCTTAAAATGATAGGGGGGATAGATAAAGATTGATGTAGCGCTGGAGCCCCGCCGCAGGTGGTCCCCCTCCCAGGCCGACTCCAGGGTCCGCACACTGGTGGTCCCCACCGCAATCACGGGCCGTTTTTCCCTCCTGGCCCGCTCCACCGCGCTGGCAGCCTCCTCACTTATCGAATAGGTCTCTTCATGCATCACATGGTCTTCGATACGGCTTGTGCGGACCGGCATAAAGGTACCAAGGCCCACATGGAGGGTCACAAAGGTCCGTTCTATGCCCCGAGCATCAAGGCGGGCAAGAATTTCTTCCGTAAAGTGGAGCCCTGCAGTAGGGGCTGCGCTGGACCCCGTAGTTTTTGCATACACCGTCTGGTACCGCTGGTCGTCCTGAGCCTCATCGGCCCGTTTAATATAGGGCGGCAGGGGAATGTGACCATACCGGTCCAGCCAGCTATCATCAATGGGATGGTCAAAGGCAACAATCCGCAGCTCCCCCTCCTCGGCGAGGATTTCCGCAGTGGTACCGTCGGGAAACTGGTAACGGCTGCCGACCCTGCGCCGCTTAGCCCGTTTCACCATGGCCTCCCAACGGGTACCGCCAATAAAACGGGTCAACAGGAATTCGACCTCTGCCCCCGTATCGACCGAACGGGCAAAGAGGCGGGCCTTGCGGACCCGGGAATCGTTAAAAACCATGAGGGCACCTTCTGGTACCAGGTCCGGCAGGTCCGCCACCATCCGGTGTTCCCGCTGTCCTGTTTTCCGGTTCAAGACCAGAAGGCGGCTCTTACCCCGTTCTGCGGGGGGATGCTGGGCAATCAGTTCCGGGGGAAGCTCAAAAGAGAAGTCCGTTGTTTCCATGCTGTTTCCGTTCCAGATTAAGGTGTTCATAGGCGAAGGGGGTTACCATCCGTCCCCGGGGGGTGCGCTGGAGGAGCCCCGCCTGTATCAAATAGGGTTCATAGTAGTCTTCCAGGGTATCCACCGCTTCGCCTACGGAGATTGCCAGGGTTTCCGCTCCGACGGGCCCCCCATTATACCGTTCAATGATAATCTTCAGGATTTCCCGGTCATAGCGCTCAAGGCCAAGGCTATCAATTTCGAGCCGCTTAAGCCCCTCCTGTACTACCCGGAGGCTGATGTGGCCCTGTTCAAAGACCTGGGCAAAGTCCCGCATACGCCTGAGGAGCCGGTTTGCCACCCGGGGGGTCCCCCTGCTTGAGGAAGCAATCAGGGCTGCGGCGTCATCATCGATGGAAACCTTTAGAATCCCCGCAGACCGGTGAACAATGGCTTCCATATCGGCCTGTTCGTAAAAGGAAAACCGGCAGGTAATACCGAAACGGCTGATGAGGGGGCTGGAAACCATGCCCGCCTTGGTGGTAGCCCCCACCAGGGTAAAGGGCGGTATGGGAATGCGGATCGTCCGGGCGCTGGGCCCCTGGCCGATGATCCAGTCCAGCTCATAATCCTCCATGGCGATATAAAGCATTTCTTCGATGGTAGGCTTGAGCCGGTGAATTTCATCAATAAAAAAGACCGTCCCTTCCGATACGGTGGTCAGAATCCCTGCCAGGTCCTTGGGTTTGTCCAGGGCGGGGGCGCTGGTAACCTTAAAGTCCACCCCCAGTTCGTTGGCCACCACCTGAGCCAGGGTAGTCTTTCCAAGCCCCGGGGGCCCGATAAGAAAGAGGTGGTCCAGGCTTTCTTTCCGCTGTTTTGCCGCAGAAATAAAAACCGAAAGATTTTCCTTCATGGATGCCTGGCCCAGAAATTCCTGCAAAAACCGGGGCCGCAGCGAAAGGTCCCGGCTGTCATCATCCAGGGGAGTTTCGGGATGTACTATTGATGAAGGGACAGGGCCCTTTTTTTCTGCCATGGCTGTATAGTTCCTCTACCTTGCTGGTGCTTACTGGCTGCTCAACATAACAATGGCCTGCTTAAAGATCCGTTTTTCCCGTTCCGCCTGAGAAAGGC
>JAAYUZ010000106.1 GCA_012517385.1 Treponema sp.
AGCCAAAAGGCTCAATAGCAAAGAGACCATAAATCTCTGTATAAGTCTACCGGATCCGCTTACATTGTGATACAGTATGTTTCATGGAACTAAAAGTTGTGGTAATACGGCTCCTTAAGTCTCCCCTGGGACTTCTGGTTCTGGGCCTTTCCATGGTTCTCGCCTGTATCGCGGTTTTTGTAGGGCATCTCCCTGTGCTGGTTGTGCTGCCTCTTTTCTGTATCATTGCCCTCATAGACATCCTGGTGCTCATCCAAACTAAGGCAGGGATCCAATCTGTAGTGGCAGAGACTAATAGGGAGCGGCAGGAACGGGATGCCCGAATTCTAGGCGGTATAGCCGCAGCGCGGAAACGGCTCAGCCTGCTCAGACTTCCCGAAGGGCCGGTAAAAACAGCCATAGACAGGCTTATCTATGTGGGCGGGCTCTATCTGGAAGAAACCGTTAAGGGTAAGGATCGGGATCCCCTGGTAGAGGATGCTATTCTTTCATCCCTGGAAATTGTGGATGAGTACATTCACCGGCTGGATATCATGAAGAATGAAGACCGGTTTACAGATAAGGGGAGTGACAGGGCTTCTGAAACGGAGCTCACGGCCCATACTGCGGAGATACTGCAACGTAGTGTCGATGAAGTATACCGGCGGCTGGAGGTTTTGCAGGAAGAGAAACAACATATAGCCAGCGGAGATCTTTTATCGTGATGGACCGTTGTAATCTTTTTATATTAAGGGAGCAGAGCGGTGAGTAGAAAAAATCAAGGGGTTATTATTTCTTTTATATTGATGGGCATCCTTGGGATGATTCCATTATCTGATGGGTATGCCCTGGAAGCCGATCTTGCTTCTGCAGAAATTTATATGACCCTGTATACTGATGGTAAGGCCGTGGTACAGCATAGCCTGGAATGGCGGGTTGCCTCCGGCACCATGGGGGGCTTTTATTTCCAGGGAGAACAGGCCCCCTTTGCTTGGGACTTGAACCGCTGCTGGGCTGATACGGCTGAGGGCAGGCGGATTCCCCTGGATATCCGTAAGGCGGGCAGTCAGTGGGATGTACTGCTTGCAAAAGGCCAGCGAATCTCCGGAACCGCCCATTGGGTCCTTACCTATGGGGCAGATCTGGGTACTGCAGGTCTTCTAGACACCACCGTTAATCCCGAACGAGGAAATTTGCTCGTTTTTCATTGGGCGCCCCCCGTCTGGGATGAAGCTCTGGATCACCGGACCATTACCATCGTGCTCCCTGTTCCGGTCCCCCAGGATGCTAAAGGGGACAGCCGTTCAAAGGAACTTGCAGACCTTGGTTTTGCCACCGAACAGTTCGTGAATGAAAAAAATCGCATCGATTGGTTTGCTGTCCCCGGTCAGGACGGTGCCTATTATCTTGCCCTTCGTTTCCACGAAGAGCCCGTAGCAGCCTATGGCACCAATGAGCTCCAGTGGTACCTTTCGGAAGATAGGGTCGCCCAGTATTTTGAACCCTTTCTGACCAATAAACGCGGGTCTGGTGAAATCTCATCCTCCAGCGATGACATAATACAAAAAACGAAGGTAACCCCCGAATCGCGGCCCATCCTGTTTATCTTCCTTTCTGGAGGACTTGCTGCCCTTGGGGCCTTTCTTTTCCGCAAAAAAGCCCAGGGCTTTTCCCGGGCGGTAGCAAAAGCGGAAGGTATCGCCTGGGCCGGCGACTCCTGGATACCACCACGACTTGTCGAAGGCACCTATGCCATACCGGGGAAGATTGCGGAGAACCTGCACCCCATAGAAGTAGCCATGCTTTTTGAACTTACCTTGCCCCAGATTGTGGCTATTATGATCCGCACCCTGGAAGCTGAGGGCAAAATCAAATTGATGCAGGAAGCTCCGCTTCGCATTCAGGTACTTGCTCCTCCATCAAGTACCAATGGCGAAGATCCCTATGGAGAACTTTTTCTTAAAGCCTTTGACAGCGAAGGCTGGGTGCTTTCGGGCTTCCTGGCCGATTTTTTCGAAGCGGTCATCAAGGGCTTGCAGGAAAAGGTGTGGGACTGTGATATAGAAGCAACAAAGGCTTATTATCGGAAAAAATTAGAAACCGAATCAGCTTCAGCGGAAGCCCAGGCCGATCGAGCCCGTCCTAGAGGAGCCGGAGCCTATTATCCCTACTGGCATTCCTACTACTACCTGCACCATCATCCCGCCATGTACAGGAGCTATGGGCTTCCTAAGGAATTTTCTGGAACCTATGCAAGCTTTATGGCCTCAAGTTCCTGTTTCAGCGGCTGTTACTCTCCTAAAAATCTTTCCGGTACCTCCGGAGCCTGTTATTCGGCCTGCCACAATGCCTGTCACTCAGCGTGTCACCAGGCTTGCCATTCGGCCTGCCACAGCGCCTGCCATTCGGCCTGTCATTCTGCCTGTGTTTCCGGGGGCGCCCATTGAAAACCCTGTTCAGCCGTCTCTGGGGCGGCAGAGCCTCTTCCACAGCGGAGGCAACACAGAGCAAGGACCTGAAAGGGGGCGACCTGGCCTGGATAGACGAATTCTGGAGCCGTGCAGGGGCCTATATTTTTTCCCGCGAACTGGATCAGGTCCTGATTCTGCCCCCAAACCGGGTATACCGGACCAACGAAACGGGTATTCAGCTCATCAACCTGTTAAAAGAGGGGCATTCAATTCTGGAGCTTCCCTTTCCTTCCGAACAAGCCCGGGACGATACGGCCCGCTTTTTTGGAGACCTGGCCGCCCTGTACCGTGGGGATATACCGGTGAACGGTACCCTCTCCTCCAGGCCCTATGATTTTGCCTTTACCCGGCTGCCCGTGCTGGCAGAACTGGCGGTTACCTACCGGTGCAACAATGCCTGCCGCTTCTGTTATGCCGGTTGCGGCATCGAAAGCTATGGTCATGTGGAGGCAGAGCATCCTGAAAAAACGACAGAGGATTATAAAAAGATTATAGATATTTTTGCTGACGAAGCCCAGGTTCCTTTCTTCTCTTTCACTGGAGGGGAGCCAAGTCTTAGAGGGGATTTAGAGGACCTCATAGCCTATGCGGCATCCCGCCGGCTTGTCACTAACCTGGTAACCAATGGAACCCTGATCACCGAGGATCGGGCCCGGTCCCTGAAAGCTGCAGGCCTCGGCAGCGCTCAAGTCTCTGTAGAAGGCCCCAATGCGGCTTTGCATGACAGCCTCGTGGGGCGGAAGGGTGCCTTTATCGAAACCCTTCGGGGTATCGCGGCCCTGCAAAAGGCGGGAATTCCCACCCAGACCAATACGACCATCAACCGGGAAAACCTCCCAGCTGTCCCTGCTATGCCAGCTTTTCTTGCAAGCCTTGGCATCCAGCGTTTTGCGATGAACCTCTTTATCCCCACCATTCCCGGCCCCATGGCAGACCGGCTTTTTATACCCTATGAAGAAATCGGCCCTGTCGTGGACAGGTTGATGAAAGAAGCCCGCCTCCTGGGGCTTACCTTTTTCTGGTACAGCCCCACACCCTTCTGTACCTATAACCCTATTGCCCGGGGGCAGGGCAATAAGAGCTGTGCCGCCCTTGATGGACTCCTTTCCGTTGCCCCCGATGGTTCGGTACTCCCCTGTTCCAGCTGGGATGAACCGGTGGGGAATCTTCTCGCTGAGCCCTTCAGGGACATCTGGCTTGGTCCAAAAAGCCGGTATTTTAAAGAAAAGCACTTTGCACCGGAACCCTGCAAAACCTGCACTTCCTTTGTGGCCTGCCAGGGGGCCTGTCCGCTTTACTGGCGGTATACAAAAACCTGCCCCGCCGGCTCCGATTCCGCTGGTCCCGGTTCGGAGGAGAAGCAAAAAAAGGCTGCCCCACAACTTACCGAAAGGAGTCTTCTATGATACCCGTTTCTATACCCTATAGAATTGCTGGTCTTTCTACCGATTCCCGTCTTATCATTTACAGCGTTGTAGCTTCACTGGGAATACTGATCCAGGTCTTTGTCCCTGAACTTCGGACCACCGGTATCCTGCTGCTCCTTCTTCCCTTACCGCTTCTCAGTGCCAGGCCCTGGACCAATAAACCCAGGGATCTGGGAGAAGAGGACTGGCAGGCTGTCAGAGACGCAGAAATAGACAGGATTGCTCAGAATTTTAAGGACGCCCACACTATTCGTATTCCCCTCTGGTATCGACCTGGCTTTGGTATTCCCTTTACCATCATTTTGGGAGCAGGAGCCCTTATCTTCGGTTTCACCAGTACTGTACCGGGGCTCATCTGTTTAAATGGCCTCATCCTTCTCTGGCCCGTACTCTATTTCCTTAAAATAAAGATTTGGATTCCCCGGCAGTTTGAAATGATCATGTCCGCCATTCAAGCCGCCCGGACAGTCCCCCTGCCTTCCTATATCCATTGTACTCCCTATCTGCGGTTGGACCGGGATAAGGAGGGGCTCCGGATCCCCGAGGACTGCCGGCTCATGTACGAGATCAAACATAAACCGGCGGATCTTGTAGGTGTCCAGGTGCAGGTGGCCATTAATAATGGGCCTAATGGGGCTGTTCCTTATATGTATGCGGTTGTTCTGACCCATGGTATGGGGCAGAGCTGGCGGAAGGCTCAACATATTAGCCTGAGCGGCAATTTTGTTATAGAGGCTGGGGGGGATGCGGACTATGGTACTGTGGTCATCAGGCAATCCACCGATAAGGGCGGGTACCACACCACAAAGGATGATTGCAGGAGACTAATAAATACAGTAATCAGGGTCCTGGAAACTCTGGCTGTTACATAGGAGGATTAAAATGCCATTAACCTTTGATATGCCCCTGGAAGCCCTGCTGCGTTACCAGGGTACAAATCCCCGACCCGCCAACTTTGATGAATACTGGGAGCGGGCCCTCGCAGAATTGGACCAGACAGACCCGCAGGTCCAGCTTGTTCCCGCTGCCCGCAGGGCCCCTGGCAGCAGTGGGCAGGAGGGTGAGTTTGCAGCCTATTACGACCTCACCTTTACCGGAGTTGGGGGCAGCCGGATCTATGCCAAATTGATTAAACCCCTGGGTTCTGCAGCCAGAAGGCGTGCTGGTTCCAATGGAAAAGGCCCCGCTATCCTGCAATTCCACGGTTATTCGATGCACTCCGGGGACTGGCAATCCCGTTTAGGACTTGCTGCATCTGGCTTTACCGTCGCTGCCATGGACTGCCGCGGTCAGGGCGGCCGCTCGGAGGATCGGAGCTCCGTGCGGGGAAATACCCTGAACGGCCACATTATCCGGGGACTTCAGGATGCTCTGGAAGGAAGGCCGGAACAGTTGCTGTATCGTTCCATCTTCCTGGATACGGTTCAGCTTGCCCGGATCGTCATGGCCCTGGACTGGGTAGACCCGGACCGGATCGGTGTTACCGGCTGGAGCCAGGGCGGGGGACTTACCCTGGCCTGTGCAGCCCTTGAGCCCCGCATCGCCCGGGCAGCACCGGTGTACCCCTTCCTTTCGGATTATAAACGGGTCTGGGAAATTGATCTGGCCAAAGATGCCTATGCGGAGCTCCACGACTATTTCCGCCGCTTCGATCCCCTGCACGAACAGGAGACCGCTCTTTTTACCGCCCTGGGCTACATCGATATTCAGCACCTGGCTCCCCGGATAAAGGCGGAGGTGCTCCAGGGAATAGGCCTCATGGATACCATCTGCCCGCCCTCGAGCCAGTTTGCGGCCTTTAATAAAATCAGCAGTAACAAACGGTATCTCCTCTACCCGGATTTTGGGCACGAAGACCTGCCTGGCCTTCATGACCATATACTAGACTTTATGTGTGGCTTATAAGCCCATGGGTTCAACTTCGGGCAGGGCCCCTGGTTCGTCCCGGTGCCCATAGACTGGTAGTTTTTCAACCCTGGTGGATTCTTGTGGCAGCCACGAGTTCCGCCAGGGCTACTACCTTGTCCACAAGACAAACCAGGATGCTTTCAAAGTAGATGGGAGGGATCGGAGTCAGGGGGAACATATGCCGGCTGATGCAGTCTTCTTCGACAGGGGTAAGTGGGCCAAAGTCCTCCCGGGCATTTTCCAGGGCTTCTTGGGGGTGTGCAAAGCCATGA
Source organism: Treponema sp. (assembly GCA_012517385.1). Classification (GTDB taxonomy): domain Bacteria; phylum Spirochaetota; class Spirochaetia; order Treponematales; family Breznakiellaceae; genus Gracilinema. Next base: position 6,058 of record JAAYUZ010000106.1, read on the forward strand.
AGTTTGCCATTCCGGGGCCTGGCAGTACGCCAGTCATAAAAGAAATAGTCATGGAGCAGGGCTCCCCGGACCAGTTCCTTAAGGTGAGCGTGCAGTCCTAAGGCATGGGCGATGATAAAAGCATGGTAGGCCACCGATACTGCATGATCCGCAATGCTCGCATCATGATGCACAATATCCTTCAGCCGTTGAAAGTTCCGGCTTAAAAACACCGGTTCTGCCAGTTTATAAAAAAAAGGGTTTCTTGCGATAAGCCGGTCAGCCTTTGACTGCCGCTTTTTAAGAAAAGGCATAATTACAATATAGTAAAAAGCACCTTGCTAAGCCACAGGCCTTTTGCTTTTACTTTACGGATATATATAATTAGAAATGATTATGGGAACTCACAAACCTCAAAAGCTCAGTCGCCTGATGTTTTTTATTCTCGTACTGTTTTCACTCCTTCTCAGCCTTAGCATAAGCTTTCACTTTGTCACTTTTTACTTCCCCCAACAGCTTGCATCAGCCGAACAGTTTTTACGTGAGAAGAATAATGTTGTCACTGTATATATAGAGGGCTATTTCAAGGAAATTGTGGACAGTATCACCATTTTGGCCGGCGATCCCGATCTGCCAGTGATTCCCTGGGTCAGACAGGACCAGAAAGAACGGATACTTCATACATTTAAAGAATTCCAGTCTGCCAATGCAAATATCTATTATATCTATGCAGGTTATATTGATGGGAGTCTTCTCATTAATAATTATGAACCGCCTCCTGGGTATGATGTAACAGTCCGTCCCTGGTACAGGGCTGTGATGGATCAGCCTGAAAAAGGCAAGCTGGTAACGGGTCTTTTATATCGGGAAGCTAAAACTAATGAATTGCTCCTTTCTACCATCCATATACTGGAAAACCCCAAAAGGGGATTCACCGGTGCGGTGGCTATTGATAGCTATATTGAATCAATTTCATCATTAATCCAGGCCCGTTCATCCTTTTATAAGACATCCTATAGCTTTATCTGCAATTCCCAGGGGGAACTTCTTGTGCATCCCCGGCAGGAACTGGTAGGAAAACATATTCAGGATCTCATTTCATTTACAAGAGGAAAGATTGAACCTGCACAATTCATTGAATATACCTTTGAGAATGTTCATAAAATTGCCTATATTTCATCAATTCCCCTGACGGGATGGCTCATTTTTACCGTGGTAAATAAGCAGGAAATTACCGGTCCAATTATCCACAATATGATCTTTTATATACTGCTGGTCATCATCCTCTGTATAGGTTTTAGTCTTATCATGGCTGCTGGATGGTACCACTGGTTTATGAAACCCCTCATCCTGCTCCATAGACAACTAGAATTGATGGTGAATACCACAGAGCCAATTCCTGAACTTACGTTTCCCCATAATGAGATTGGTGAGATTGCAAAAAATATAGAAAAATTAACCGCCACAGCCCTTTTTAATAAAAATAGAGAACTGGCTCAAAAAAATGCCATGCTGGAACACCTGGCGGTTCATGATTTTCTGACGGGACAGTATAACAGACGCAAGATTGATGAACTTTTGCAATTAGAGTATGAGCGGTACCAGCGGTATAGGGAACCCTTTTCCCTCATCATGATTGATATTGACCATTTTAAACAGTTGAATGATACTCTGGGACATCACTCAGGCGATCTGGTTTTGCAGGAACTGGCCCACCTGGTACGTTCCCATATCCGTAACGCGGATGCCTTTGGCCGCTGGGGGGGTGAAGAATTTTTAATAATTTTGTTTAATACTCCAGGTCCTGAAGCGGCCCATCTGGCAGAAAAGCTCTGTGGTCTTGTGGCATCTCACCATTTTTCAGTACCCCGTGCTCTTACTATCAGTCTTGGGGTTGGCGAAATGAGGCCCGGTGAAAGTTTGGATGTATTTTTATGCAGGGTTGATGATAATCTCTATAGAGCCAAAGAATCTGGCAGAAATCAAATATATTTTGAGTAAATGACAATGAAAGCAACAAAACAACCCTTCTCTCCCGTTCGATACTTCATGCTGTTGGGTATTCTTTTCCCCGTCCTTTTAAGCTCCTGCGGAGCCCGGCCTCATACAAATCAGGATAGGCTTGCAGCACAAAAGGAAGCGGCCTTACAGGCGGAGCTAAAAAGGGAAGCGGCGGCCATGAAAGCGGCTCTCGCCATAGCCGATTCCCTTTCTGAGGAAGAACTCGCAGCCCAGGTTCTTATGACGGGCATTACGGGCAAGGACCATCTGGATCCTGCCATGGGGGCCATCTTGCAAGAGATTCCCGTGGGGGCCATCATGCTTTTTAAGTATAACATCGCCGATACCCCCCAGGCTGTCCATGCCTTTATTCGTCAATGTACCGAACAATCCGCCCTGAGGCTTCAGAGTCCGATCCCCATGCTCCCAGGCGCTGCCACCGCCGGTATGTCTTCCCTCCTTTCCTCCAGCGACGCCGGTTCTGCATCTGCATCAAACCGGCTCTATCCCTTTGTGGCCATTGACCATGAAGGCGGGGCCGTGTTCCGACTTGGGCAGGTGGCAACCCGTCTGCCCTCAGCGGCCCGGTATTTGTCGGCCAATTCCGCTGGAGGGGACGCTTCCAGCACAGATCAGGCAAGTGTTATGGATTCATGGCATATAATCCGGCAGGCGGCCTACCTATCTGGCCGGGAACTGCGGGCCCTGGGCATAGCGATGAACCTGGCTCCCGTGGCGGAGGTCCTTACACCCGAAAACCGTGAGTTTTTACAAAACCGCAGTTTCGCCACCGAACCTGCCGCGGCGGCCTCGGCGGCGGCGGCCTTTATCCAGGGGATGGGCGAAGCCGGGGTTGTTTCTGTGGTAAAACATTTCCCTTCTTCCGCCGCCGCCGACCCCCATTACGGAAAATCGGTTCTTGCGGTAGACAAAGAACGGCTGGAATATCTGGCAGCCCCCTTCACGGCCCTCCTCACTAATCGGGTCGACCGTTTTAGCAAACAGAGCCCCTATCCGCAGAATCTCCTCAGCCTCCCTATTCTGAGCGGCGGGGTCATGGTAGCCCATACCCTGGTCCCCGTAATCGACCCTGAATTGCCCGCAAGTCTTTCCCGCCATTTTATGCAGGACTGGATAAAACGCTCCCTCGGTTTTCAGGGCATTGTAGTAGCCGATGATTTTACCATGAAGGCCGTCACTTCCCTGGGTATCTCGCCTGAGGCTGCGATTCCCAGGGCAATTCTTGCCGGGGCTGATATGGTCATGGTCTGGCCCCGGGACCTGCGCCGCTTTCACCGCCTCTTGGTAGAACGGGCAAAGTCGGATACACTGTTCCACCAGCGCCTTGTGGATGCGGCCAGCCGTATCATCAATCTAAAACTTCTGTGGGGTCTGACAGAGGGTACAGATGACTTTAATGACGAGGGTTATGGCTGTATGAGGAAGGCTACTGAACAGTTTTTACGGGAAAGGAATTTACGATGAACCAGGAACAAGCTACCGTACCACCCCTGCTTTATGAAAATCCCGCCTGTATTGTGGTGAATAAACGGTGTGGCGATGCTATGGAGGGGGCGACTCCCTCTGTTGTCGATCTACCCTCACTGCTCGCGGCAACCTGGGGTGTGGGCCGAAATCGGGACGGTAAGCCCTTTCCTCCCACGGCGGTCCACCGGCTCGATGTCCCCGTAACCGGCTGTGCCCTTTTTGCCCGCACACCACAGGCGCTGGCCTTTTTGAATGATGCCTTTGCCCAGTCCCTTGCTCGGAAGGTATACTGGGCTATTGTGGAAAAACCCGACTCCTCCATCCCGGCCCTGGAAAGTCAGGGGGAACTGGTCCACTGGATATCCGTAGACAGCCGGCATAATAAAAGCTATGCCCATACAGAAGAAAGATCAGACTGGAAACGGGCTGTGCTCCGGTATCGGGTCATAGGGGAGGGGGACCATTATCTTTTTTTGGAAATAGGGCTCATCACCGGACGGCACCATCAGATCCGTGCCCAGCTTGCAGCCCTGGGGCTTCATATCAAGGGAGACCTGAAATACGGAAGCCGCCGCAGTGAAAAAAACGGCGGTATACGGCTCCATGCCCGAAGCCTTGCCTTCCCGGACCCCCTTTCAGATATAACTGACCCTGCAAAGAGACCCCTCATTCAGGTTGTTGCTCCTATAATTGAACCAGACCGGCTCTGGCAGGACTTTGAAAGGGCCGCCCAAGTCTGAAAGTTTTATGTACTACATTCCAGAGTTTTGACTATCTGAGGTGTAGAGTATGGATGACAGCCCTCATCTGGATTAGGGTCAGCGGTTAGCGGTCAACGGTCAACGGTCAACGGTCAACGGTCAGCATTCAGCGGTCAGCATTCAGCGGTCAGCATTCAGCGGTCAGCATTCAGCGGTCAGCATTCAGCGGTCTAGTGGCCGGGCTTTCGCTCCTTCCATAGATACACCTTGTCCCCTTCCCGTATCCGTTCCGGGCAGGGGATGGTACAGCGGGTCCCCTTTTTTGCAGAATCGGTACATACATCATCAACCCGTAATTCGGAGACATTCAGGTAGACCACCCCGCTTGTGGGGCCTGAGATAAGCAGCTGGTCTCCGACCGAAAGATCCGCAGCCTTTAGTTCAATTTCAGCAATCTGAGCTCGGGGAAAATAATTAACGCAGGTCCCTATAAACTCCTTGGTCCGTTCAGCCTTGGACCCATAGGAATCGGCCCAAACCGCCATTTTCTGGCCCAGGTAATGCCCATCCCAGAGGCCCCTATTGAACACTGTCACCAGGCGGCGGTCCCAATCGGCTATCCGTTCCTGGGTAAAGGTACCCTCGGCGACCGCATCCACCGCTTCACGATAGCAGCGGACCACCGTGTCCACATATTCCGCCGACCGGGCCCGCCCCTCAATTTTGAGCACCCCGATTCCTGCCTCAAGAATCTGGTCTATAAAGCCAATTGTTTTCAGGTCCGCCGCAGACATGAGGTACCCATTATCAACTTCGATTTCCTGGTCCGTTTCACGGTCCTTGAGGATATAGGTCCTGCGGCAGCTTTGCAGACATGCCCCCCGGTTAGCGGAGGAGCCCATGAGGTGTAAGCTCAGGTAGCACTTCCCCGAATAGGCCATACAGACCGCACCGTGAACAAAGGCTTCTAACCGTACAAGTTGGCCCGAGGGCCCCCGGATCTTACGCTCATCAATCTGGTTCCGGATGTGCCTTATCTGGTCCAGGGTTAACTCCCTGGCGAGGACCATCACATCCGCAAAGGCGCTGTAGAACTGAACCGCTTCGATATTGGTGATATTCGCCTGTGTAGAAAGATGCACCGGCAGGCCAAGCCTTCGGGCTCTGGAAATAACCGCCATATCGCTGGCTATAATGCCATCAATACCGGCGCTGACTGCTGCCTCCAGTATGCTGGAGAGTTCATCTAATTCGGAATCAAAAATGACCGCATTCAAAGTGATATAGGCCCGGATCCCATGGGCTTTAACGAGGTCCGCAATTTCGGGCAGACTATCGATTGTAAAGGCCGTACTGGTGAGGGATCTCATATCCAGCTTCCCAAGGCCGAAATATACCGAATCAGCCCCCGCCTCAAGGGCTGCCATAAGGGCTTCCCGGGATCCCGCAGGAGCCATAATTTCTACCGTATTCATCGTGCTTACTATGCACTATGTTGATGGTGTTACGCTAGTCCAGGTTAGCTGCTGGCGGAGCTTCCTGCTCCGCACGCTCCAGGCCGCCTCCGGCGCTCATCGGCCATCCGTGGCCGCTTTCGCGCCTCCGTTTCGATTCCCGC
>JAAYUZ010000107.1 GCA_012517385.1 Treponema sp.
ATCTGGCGCCGCTGTAGAGCATTCAGCATCCGGTCCTGTGATCCGGAAGCTCAGGATTTCTGCGGGCGGGGTAGGGCCGGTACCCATGGTCCTTGCAAACCCCGCAAGGATCCTGGAGGGCCAGGTTCTTACGACAAGCCTCGTAGTGGCCGCTGCGGATGGTGCCCTGGCTGAAATTAACCCAATTTCAGATGTTCGGGGCTCCGCCGAATATCGGAGAGAAGCCCTGCGCCGGCTTATCCTGGCCCATTTTATCAAGCTGTTCCCTCATATTATCGATGAGGAGGTCCTGCTGAAATGAAAGCCGCAGAAAGCTATGCTGATTATTATAAAGACCGTCCCGAAAGTCTTCTGAATCTGACGGGACAAACCTCCTATGTGGATGACCTGCCTCTGCCGGAGGGTACCCTTTTTGCCGTTCCTGTCGGGGCTCCCAGTGCCCGGGGCCGCAACCTGCAGCTCGATGCCCGGGAAGCCCTGGCCCTGGATCCTTCGGTGCGGATCCTGACCGCCCGGGACATCCCCGGGGAAAACCAGCTTGGCTATGTGCTCCCCGACGAACCGTTGATTGCGGATGGTGAATGGTCCTATAAGGGCGAAGTGGTCGCCCTGGTTCTCGCCAGGGACCGCAGTACCGCCCGGCGGGCTGCTCGACTTGCCCGGATATCGGGAGAAGAGCTTCCCCCAGTGCTGGATGCCCGGGAAGCCTTTGCCAGGGGGGATGTTATTATGCAGCCCCTGCACCTTGAGTCCGGCGATGTGGACCGGGCCTTTGCGGAGGCAGATTTTGTCGTTACCGGTTCCTGTGAATCGGATGGACAGGAACATCTGTACCTGGAAACCCAGGCGGCCATTGCCATCCCTGAGGATGGGGGCCGGATGTATTGCATTTCGAGCACCCAGGGACCCACAGGGGTACAGAAGGCCATTTCCAGGGTGCTCGGTATCCCCATGGCCCAGGTAGAGGTAGAGGCCCGCAGGCTCGGCGGCGCCTTTGGTGGCAAGGAGGACCAGGCCGCACCCTGGGCGACACTGGCGGCCCTGGGGGCCTGGTATACGGGAAGGCCCGTAAAACTGGTGCTGAACCGGGCCGAAGACATGGTCATGACCGGAAAGCGGCATCCCTATTCCAGCGATTTTAAGATAGGCCTTACCAAAGATGGGCGTATCCTTGGCCTTGATGTTACCTACTACCAGAACTCCGGTGCTAGCATCGACCTGTCCCTGGCGATACTCTGGCGGACCATGTTTCATGTCTGCGGTGCCTATTACATCCCGTCGGTGCGGGCCACGGGGTATATGTGCAGGACCAACCTGGTCCCATTTACCGCATTTCGGGGCTTCGGCGCCCCCCAGGCCTTTTTTGTCATCGAATCAGCCCTGCACAAGGCAGCGGCGGTCAGCGGCATCCCCCTCATCGACCTGCAGCGGAAAAATCTTATCAGTGAAGGGGCTACCACCTATTACGGAATGCAATTACAGGACGTCCGGGCCCAAAGGTCCTGGGATCAGCTTGATGAACGGGTCCATCTCCATGACCTTAAGGACCGTATCGAAGCCTTTAACCGGACCCATAGGCTTGTAAAACGGGGCTTTCATGTGATGCCCGTGTGTTTTGGCATTTCGTTTACGAAGATTATGATGAACCAGGGCGGTGCCCTCGTCCATGTCTATGCCGATGGCTCCGTCTCGGTCGCTACCGGCGCGGTCGAGATGGGGCAGGGGGTAATCAGGAAGATCCTTGTGGCGGTGGCACAAACCTTTGGTATTCAGGACAGCCGTGTCCGGGTTGAACGGACCAAAACGACCACCGTGGCAAACACGGTGCCTACCGCGGCCTCTACCGGGGCGGATATTAACGCCATGGCGGCTCTTTTGGCCAGCAGGGAAATCAAGACCCGGCTCCTTACCTTCGCTCTCACCCTGGACCCGGTAAAGAAGGCCCTCCAGCGGGCGCCCCAGGCTACTACTGACGCCCCCCTAACCGGGGAAACTGAAGGGGCTGGTTCACAAAACTCCGATGTAAGCCGCCTTTCTCTGAAAGAAGAAGCCCTCTATGTGGATGATTACCCGGTCGGCCTCGGCTGGACAGCCCTCCTTACTAAAGCTCTGGAAGCCCGGGTGGACCTTTCGGCCCATGGGTATTACGCCTCCCCAGGGCTTCACTTTGACCAGTCCGCGGGGCAGGGCCACCCCTTTGTGTACCATGTGTACGGGACCGCGGTGGTCCAGGCCGAGGTTGATATTTTGCGTGGCCAGAGCAGAATTATTCAGATTGATGTGGTCCACGACGGAGGTATTCCTATTGATGAACGGATCGACCGCGGCCAGATATGCGGGGCCCTTGCTCAGGGCCTCGGCTGGGCCCTGCTGGAGGACCTCAGGTTTTCCGAAAAGGGGGAACTGCTCTCCAGCACCCTGTCGACCTACAAGGTTCCCGACAGCCATTTTATGGACTTTCCCCTCCATATCGAATTCCTCAAGGATGCCTTAAATCCCCTGGCGGTGCTGGGCTCCAAGGCCGTGGGAGAGCCGCCCCTTATGTACGGTATCGGGGGCTATTTTGCGGTCCTCGATGCTCTGCGGGCGGGCCTTTTGAATAAAAACGATTCTCCTATAAACGATTCATCCATAAATACTTCCTCCGCGTCAGAGCCGGCGGTGCTCTACGACCTCCCCCTTACCAATGACAAAGCCCTGTTGTTCTTAAGCCGGCACTGGGGCCGGAAAGGAGCCTAGTATGGTATTCCGCGGCGGCCTGGTAGCCCTGAGCGGCAAGGATGAACCGGAACAGCTTGATATACGGATTGATGATGGCCGCTTTTCCGAACTGCGGCGGGGAATTCGGCCCCTTGCGGACGAGCCGGTCTATGACCTGGAGGGGCTCCTGGTGCTCCCCGGAGGCATCGACAGCCATGTCCACTTTGACACCCCGGGTTTTACCGACCGGGAGGACTTTCTCCACGGCAGTGCAGAAGCAGCCAGGGGCGGCATCACCACCGTCATCGATATGCCCTGCACCTCCCTCCCTCCGGTTACTTCGGTCCCTCATTTGGAACATAAGGTAAAAGCGATACAGTCCCTGGCCATCATCGACTACGGACTCTATGGGGGGCTCGCCGGTCCGGTCAGCGGAGAAACCTATACACCGGATTATCTCGAAGCAGCAATACGGTCCCTTGCACCCTATGTGCTGGGTTTTAAGGCCTACCTCCTTTCGGGCATGGAAAGCTTCCCCCGGCTGAATCACGAAGCCCTTAAACGGGCAATCCATGCCTCTGCCGCAGCGGGGCGCCCCCTCCTTCTCCATGCGGAGGATGCGGACTATGTCTATGCCGCTACAGAAC